>DASVUG010000025.1:0-3244 GCA_036387155.1 Pseudonocardia sp.
GAGCCGTCGAGGGCGGCGTACGGCGGCCGCCGCTCGAAGAACGTCTGCAGCACGACCGTCGTGCGGGTGGCCACGTTCGCCCGCGCCCGGATCTCCTGCAGCACGCCCTCCAGCGCCCGCGGCGACGCGGCGCGCACCAGCAGCACGTAGTGCTCCTCCCCGGCGACGGAGTAGCAGGCCTCGATGGCGTCGAGCGCCGCCAGCCGCTGCGGGGCGTCGTCGGGCTGGGCCGGGTCGAGCGGGGTGATCGCGACGAACGCGGCCAGCGGCAGCCCGAGCGCCTCGTGGTCCACCGCGGCGGCGTAGCCGGTGATCACCCCGCGCGCCTCCAGCCGCCGCACCCGCGCCTGCACCGCCGAGACCGACAGCCCGGCCTCCCCGGCCAGGCTCGCCAGCGTCGCGCGGCCGTCGGCCGCCAGCAGCCGGACGAGCAGCCGGTCGGTGTCGTCGTCGAGGTCGGGCACGCCGGCCACGGTAGCCACCCGGGCCCGGGGCGGAACGGCCGCCGCCCGCCCCGTTCCCGCTGCCCGGTCCCCGCTGCCCGGTCCCCGCTGCCTAGTCCCCGCTGCGCAACGCCGCCACCAGCCATGCGAACGCCGGCACCTGCGGCGGCCGCGGCGGCCAGCCGTTCAGCACGCCCAGCAGCTGCCAGTACCGCTCGACCCGCGCGTCGGTGAAGGTCGCGATCCGCTCCGCCAGCGCGGCGCGCGCCGGCGCGTCGAGCCCGGTGGGCACGATGCGGTCCAGCACCGCGCGGGCCGCCGGGCCGTCCGGCGCCACCCCGGCCGCCACCGCCGCACCCGCGTGCTCCTGCACCGCCGCCGGGTCGACGGGGACCGTGCCGTCGGCGGAGCCGGCCACCGCCATCTCCCGGGCCCGGTCGCGGAACGCCGGGTCCGCCACCAGCTCGGCGAGCTCGACCCAGGCCGCGACCTGCTCGGCGCTCGGGTCGTCGGGCAGCGTCGGCGGCAGCGTGCGCATCCCGGCCGCGATGCCGGCGCCGGGGGCGTCGGGGTCGCTGTCGGCGAAGGTGGCGTCGACGAACGCGTCGATCATCTCCTGGCGCTCCTGCGCGGAGAGCCGGGTGAGGTCGTTCATGAGGATGGCCTCCTGGGGGGTCGGCTCGCCGCGGGCGAGCAGGGTGCAGACGGCGCGCTGCGCGCGCAGGGCGCGCACCCGGGCGTCGATCGCCCGGACGTGGGCCGCGGCCACCTCGGCGACGGACCGCTCGCGCTCCAGCACGCGCCGGACGTCGTCGAGGCCCATGCCCAGCTCGCGCAGGGTGCGGAGCAGGTCGAGCCGGGCGGTGGCCGCGGCGTCGTAGCGGCGGTAGTTGCCGTCGGAGCGCGCGGCCGGCGGCAGCAGGCCCGCGTCCGACCAGAACCGGATCGTGCGCACGGGCACGCCGCAGCGGCGGGCGAGCTGCCCGATCGTCAGGAGCACGGGCTCCGGGTGCGTCGTGGTCATGGGACCACCTTGCGGCCTCCAGCGGGTGGAGGGTCAAGGGCGCCGGTGCGGGGTCGGCACACTGGGGTCGTGGTCGAGATCGAGAGCATGCTGGGCGGGGTGGTCGACGCCGTGCTGGCCGCCGCCCGCGACCGCCCGTCCGTGCTGGCCGCCGGGCTGCTCGCGCTCGTCGCGGTGGTGTGGACGGTCTCGTGGCGGCTGACCCGCGGCGTCGTCACGATCGCCCACGAGGGCGGCCACGCGCTGGTCGCGGTGCTCACCGGCCGGGGGCTGCACGGGATCCGGCTGCACGCCGACAGCTCCGGGCTCACCACGTCCTCCGGCCACGCCGCGGGCGTCGGGCTCGTGCTGACCTTCCTCGGCGGCTACCCGGCCCCGGCCGCCCTCGGCCTCGTCGGCGCGCTGCTGGTCGCGTCCGGCCGGGCCGCGGCGACGCTGTGGCTGGTCGTCGTGCTGCTCGCCCTCACGCTGGTCCAGGTGCGCAACGCCTTCGGGGCGGTGTCCGTGCTCGGCACCGGCGCCCTGGTCGGTGGGGTCGCCTGGTGGGGGGACGCGGACCTGCAGGCCGGGTTCGCCGCGGCCCTGGTCTGGTTCCTGCTGTTCGGCGGGCTGCGGTCGGTGCGCGAGCTGCAGCGCGGGCGCCGGTACGGGCCGCGTGGCGGCGGGGAGTCCGACGCGGACGCCCTGGCCCGTCTGACCGGGGTGCCCGGCGGAATGTGGGCCGGGCTCTTCTGGTTGGTCGGCACGGTGGCCGTGATCACGGGCGCCTGGGTGCTGGTGGGTGCAGGAGGAACGATATGAGCGACCAACCCGACTTCAGCAACATCAACGACTGGAACAGGCAGGTCATCGAGGAGTTCCGGGCCAACGGCGGCAAGGTCGGCGGCCAGTTCGAGGGCGCTCCGATGATCCTCGTGCACCACTTCGGCGCCAAGTCCGGTACCGAGCGGGTCTCGCCGATGGTGTACTTCCCCGACGGCGACCGGCTCCTGATCATCGCGTCCAAGGCCGGGGCGCCGACGAACCCGGACTGGTACCACAACCTGAAGGCCCACCCGCGCGTCGACGTGGAGGTCGGCACCGAGACCTTCCCCGTGACCGTCGAGGAGCTGTCCGGCGCGGAGCGCGACGAGAAGTGGGCCCGGGTCACCGCCGCGATGCCCGGCTTCGCCGAGTACCAGGAGAAGACCACCAGGACGATCCCGGTGCTGGCGCTCACGCGCGTGTGACGGGAGGGACGCGTCCGCGCGGATCTCGCGGTCCCGTCCGGACGTGGCCGGGTCCGGTCGGGGGCACACGTCTCCACCCGACCGGACCCATCGATCTCGGCCCCGTCCACTCCCCGGATCGGCCGAGCACGCGAGGTCACCCGGCCGTGCACCGGCCGGTGTGACGCGTAACACGCTGTTGTCGGAAGTCAACCAACCGAAGTCTCCGCTGTCAATGCTCGCCTGAGCGCAGAGCGAGATCCTTCATCACGGAAGCGAACGGCGCGTCACCCGCGCCCCGCGGCTCCCGACGGACGCCGCGCGACCCGCGTGCTGGCGGGCCGGGTCACGAGATCGGTGCCCGGTAGGTGTAGCCGTCGTCGACGTCCGCGACCCGCCCGACGAGCCGGTCCACGTCGATCAACCGCCCGCCCGGGCCGTCCTCGGTGGTGGGGTCCAGGCCCACGACGAGCCGCTCGCCCGCGTCGTTCTCCACGAGCGCCCAGAGGGCGATCGGCGCGCCGTCCTCGTGCGGGCCGCCGCGGGTGCGCCAGCCGGGGGCCGCGGTC
>DASVUG010000026.1:0-12174 GCA_036387155.1 Pseudonocardia sp.
AACCCGCAGTGGTACGCCAGCCTGGTCGCCGAGCCCGTCATCGAGCTCCAGGACGGCGAGGTGACCCGGGAGTACCGCGCCCGCGAGGTGTTCGGCGACGAGAAGGCCCTCTGGTGGCGCCGCGCGGTGGAGGCCTTTCCCGACTACGCCGACTACCAACGCAGAACCGACCGGCCGATCCCGGTCTTCGTCGCCGAACCCGTCACCCGGTCGCTGCCGAACACCGCACCGAGTGGAGGCCCGGTCCGGCACCCGCCGAGGTGAAGATCGAGCTCAGTGCAGCGGCTCGCCCAGCAGCTCGCGCATCGGGGGGCGCTCGGTGGACTCGACCGCCGTCGACGTGGGCAGCCACTCCCCGCCCACCTGCAGGAACTGCGTGAGCGGGGCGCCGGAGTCGCCGGGCCCCGCGCAGCGCCGCAGCGCGGCCCCGGCGATCTGACGGGCCATCGCCCCCAGCTGCAGCAGGGACCGGTTGCGGTGCTTGCGCACGCCCAGGTTCACCTGTCCCAGACCGTTCAGCCCGAGCCGGTCGTGGGTGTCGAGCAGCAGCCCGATCTCCACGCCGTAGCCGGGGGCGAACGGGACCGACTCCAGCAGCTCGCGCGTCGCGGCGTACTCCCCGCCCAGCGGCTGCACGACCCCGGACAGCTCCGGGCGCAGCGCGGCGATCAGCGGCCGGGCGAGCAGCTCGGTGACCCGGCCGCCGCCGTGGTCGAGCGACTCGGCGTCCGGTGTCTCCAGGCGCAGCGGACGCCGGTAGAAGCCCTTGACCAGGGCGACCCCGGGGACGGTCAGCAGGGGGCCGAGCAGGGAGGGGACGAACGCCGGGTCGAAGTCGACGAGGTCGGAGTCGATGAAGACGACGAGGTCGCCCGACGTCGCCGCGAGCGAGCGCCACAGGACCTCGCCCTTGCCCGGCAGGGGCGTCAGGTGCGGCACGACGTCGGTGCGGCGGACCACCCGCGCCCCGGCGGCCGCCGCGACGGCGATGGTGGCGTCCGTCGAGCCGGAGTCGACCACCACCAGCTCGTCGACCAGCGGGGAGGCCCCCCGCGTCAGCGGCACGATGGCGGCGACGATCGCGCCGACCGTGGCCTCCTCGTCCAGGGCGGGCAGGACGACGGAGACGCGGCGGCCGGCCTTGGCGGCGACCAGCTCCGGGACGGTCCAGGCGGGCTCCTGCCACGTGCGGTCGGCGAACCACTGCTCGGTGTCGGGTCGCATGGCACTCCTCGGGGGGCGTCGATCGGATCGGCGGCGCTGCCGTGGCGTACACGTGCTCCGGTCCCGCGGTTGCCCGCTCGGGACCGCCCGAAAACGGCGTCACGGGTGACGTCCGCACTGGTGGGAGTGGTTCCGGCCGGGCGACGGTGACCGGACCGGAGCGCGCATTCTCGGCGCTTACGGTGTCAGGTCACGGTGAGGTGACGCCGGGTCAGCGGGCCGTGACCCAGGGACGCAGGACGGCGGCGGGTCGCGTCGCCGGTCCGCCGGACCGTCAGGCCGCCGGGACGCCGCGCGTGCAGGCGTCCAGGGCGGCGTCGACGTCGGTGGCGACCACGAGCCGCCGCACCGCGCTGGGCCGCACGAAACCGCGCTCGCCCGCGGACCGGACCCAGTCCAGCAGCCCGGCGTAGTGCCCCTCCGGGTCGAGCAGGACCACCGGCTTGGCGTGCATCCCGAGCGCGCCGGCGGTCCACACCTCGAACAGCTCCTCGCAGGTGCCGATCCCCCCGGGCAGCGCGAGGAAGGCGTCGGCGCGGGCCTCCATCTCGGCCTTGCGCTCGCGCATCGTCTCCACGACGACCAGCTCGTCGGCGTCGCGGTCGGCCCACTCCCGGTCGACCAGCGACCGCGGGATGACCCCGACGGTGCGGGCCCCGCCCGCCCGCGCCGCCCGCGCGACGGCGCCCATCATCGACACCCGGCCGCCGCCGGAGACCAGCTCCCAGCCGCGCGCCGCGACCGCCGTCCCCACCGCCCCGGCCAGCGCGACGTGGTGCGCCGCGATGCCCTCGACCGACGCGCAGTAGACGCAGACCCGCGTGCTCAGTGCGCCTCCTCCCACGCCCGGTAGGCCTCGTGCACGACCTTGACCGCGTCGTCGACCGAGTCCGTGAGGTACAGCAGGCGCACGTCCTTCTCACCGATCTTGCCGTCGCGCAGGACCGTGCGCTCGATCCACTCGTGCAGCCCGCCCCAGTAGTCGGTGCCCAGCAGCACCACCGGGAACTTGGTGACCTTCTTGGTCTGCACCAGCGTGAGCGCCTCGAACAGCTCGTCCAGCGTGCCGAAGCCGCCCGGCAGGCAGACGAAGGCCTGCGAGTACTTGACGAACATCGTCTTGCGCGTGAAGAAGTAGCGGAAGTTCATGCCGAGGTCGACCCAGTCGTTGATGCCCTGCTCGAACGGCAGCTCGATGCCCAGGCCGACCGAGAGCCCGCCGGCCTCCTGGCAGCCGCGGTTGACCGCCTCCATCGCCCCGGGCCCGCCACCGGTGATCACGGCGAAGTTCTCCCGGGCGAGCGCGGCGCCCAGCTGCCGGCCGAGCGCGTACTCCGGGTGGTCGCGCGGCGTGCGCGCCGAGCCGAACACCGTCACGGCGCGCGGCAGCTCGGCGAGCATGCCGAACCCCTCGACGAACTCGGCCTGGATGCGCAGCACCCGCCAGGGGTCGGTGTGCACCCAGTCCGTCGGTCCGCGCGAGTCGAGCAGCCGCTGGTCGGTGGTGCTGTGCTCCACACGCTGCTGGCGGCGCAGGACGACGGGGCCGCGCCGGCGCTCGTCGAGCCGGTCGTCGCCGTCGCCGATGTCATCGCGGTCAATCATGACGTCACGATAGTGAGGCGCGGGTTGCGGGACCGTGACACACGGCGCTCACACCAGGAAACGGTGGAGGACGTCGACGCATCGGGTGATCTTCTCGGCGGCGACGTGCTCCTCGCGGGTGTGGGCGAGGTTCGGGTCGCCGGGGCCGTAGTTGAGCGCCGGGACGCCGAGGGCGGCGAAGCGGGCGACGTCGGTCCAGCCGTACTTGGCCCGGGGCGCCTGCCCGGTCGCGGCGAGGAACTCCTGCGCGGCGGGGGTGTCGAGGCCGGGGAGCGCGCCGGGGCTCGCGTCGGTGACGGTGACGTCGAACCCGGCGAAGACCTCGCGGACGTGCCCTTCCGCCGCCTCCGGCGTGCGGTCGGGCGCGAAGCGGAAGTTGACGGTGACGACGCAGGCGTCCGGCACCACGTTGCCGGCCACCCCGCCGGCGATGCGGACGGCCTGCAGGCCCTCGCGGTAGTCGCAGCCGTCGATCGTGACCCGGCGCGGGACGTAGGCGACCAGGCGCTCCAGCACCTCCGCGGCCCGGTGCACGGCGTTGTCGCCCAGCCACGAGCGGGCCGAGTGCGCGCGCCGGCCCGCCGTGCGCACCTCGACGCGCAGGGTGCCCTGGCAGCCGGCCTCGACGAGCCCGCCGGTGGGCTCGCCGAGCAGGGCGAGGTCGGCGGCGAGCCAGCCGGGCAGCTCGCGCTCAACGCGGCCGAGCCCGTTGCGCGCCGCCTCTACCTCCTCGCAGTCGTAGAACACGAGCGTCAGGTCGTGCCGCGGCGCGCGGACGGTGGCGGCCAGGTGCAGGAAGACCGCGTCGCCCGCTTTCATGTCGCTGGTGCCGCAGCCGTACAGCCGGTCGCCGTCGCGGTGGCTCGGCAGGTTGTCGGCGACGGGGACGGTGTCGAGGTGCCCGGCGAGCAGGACCCGGCGGGCCCGCCCGAGGTGGGTGCGGGCCAGCACCGTCTCCCCGGACCGCACCACCTCCAGGTGCCCCAGGGCCGCGAGAGCCGTCTCGACGACGTCGGCCAGCGCCTTCTCCTCGCCGGACACGCTCGGCACGTCGACCAGCGCGGCGGTGAGGGCGACCGGGTCGCCGGCGAGGTCAAGGGCGGGGGCCGGTGCCATCCGGCGACGCTATCGCGGCCCCGCCGCGGGCGATGCCGACGGCCGCGGTCAGCCGCGGGGCCCCCCGGGTGCGCGCAGGGCGCGGAAGGCGGCGCGGATCTCCGACGCGAAGAGCTCCGGCTCCTCCCAGGCGGCGAAGTGGCCGCCCCGGGGCGCTTCCGAGAAGTAGGTGAGGGTCGGGTAGGACTGCTCGGCCCAGCTGCGGGGCGTCCGCCAGATCTCGCCGGGGAACGCCGTGAAGCCGACCGGGACCGGTGGCGGCGGCGGAACCGGACGCCCCGCCGCGGGGGCGTCCGGCCCGTAGTCCTCCCAGTACGACCGGGCCGCGGAGGCGCCGGTGCCCGTCAGCCAGTACGTCGTGATGTTGTCCAGGATGTTGTCGCGGGTGAGGTTGCCCGACGGCTCGCCGTCGACGAAGGCGCGGGAGATCTTGTAGTACGCGTCGGTGTCGTGGTCGATCATCCAGGCCGCGAGGGCGATCGGGGAGTCGAGCAGGGCGTAGCCGATCGTCTGCGGCCGGGTCGCCTGCTCCACGAAGTAGCCGTTCCCGCTGGTCGAGAAGGTCCTGATCGCCGCGAGCGCGGCGCGCTCCTCGTCGGTGTCCGCCGGCAGCGACGCCGGGTCGCCGAGCGCGGTGACGAGCAGGTTGGTGTGGATGCCGAGCAGGCCGTCCGGGGCCTGGCGGCCCAGGGTGTCGGTGACGCCGGCGCCGACGTCGCCGCCCTGGGCGACGTAGCGGGTGTAGCCGAGGCGGTGCATCAGCACGTCCCACGCCCGGGCCACGCGGGCGAGGTCCCAGCCCAGCTCGGCCGGCTCCGCGGAGAAGCCGTACCCCGGGTGCGAGGGCAGCACGAGGTGGAACGCGTCCTCGGCGCTGCCCCCGTGCGCGGTGGGGTCCGTCAGCGGGCCGACGGAGTCCAGCAGCTCGACCACCGAGCCGGGCCAGCCGTGCGTCATGATCAGTGGCAGGGCGTCCTCGTGCCGGGACCGGACGTGGACGAAGTGGATGTCGACCCCGTCGATCTCGGTGGTGAACTGCGGCAGCGCGTTCAGCCGCGTCTCGGCCCGGCGCAGGTCGTACCCGTCCGCCCAGTAGCGGCTCAAGGCCTGCAGGGTCGCCAGCTGCACCCCCTGGGACCGGTCGTCGACGAGCTCTCGGGTCGGCCAGCGGGTCGCCGCCAGGCGGCGCCGCAGGTCGTCGACCGCGTCCTCGGGGAACGCGACGTGGAACTGGTGGATGGCGCTGCTGGTCTGCTGTTCGACGGTCGTCACGGCGGGCTCGTCCCCTCACGCGGTCGGAAAACTACGAGACCCCCCCACCGTCGCCCCCGCGACCGGACCGTCGCACCCGTGGAAGACCCTGGCCTCGGCGCGACCAGCGACCCGGGCGGCGGCGATCGCCGGATACGGTGGCCGGCGTGAGCACCTTCCGCGACGAGCCGGCGGCCGGCACCGGGCTGGCCACCGTGACCCCCGACGGCACGGTCCTGGACACCTGGTACCCGGCGCCGGTGCTCGGCGACGCGGCCGCCGACCTGCCGGAGCTGGAGAAGCTCGCCGGGGAGGACGCGGACCGGGGCGTGCGCACGGCCGTCGTGCGCACGGCGATCGCCTCCCTGGCGGCGCCCCCGGCCGACGCCCACGACGTCTACCTGCGGCTGCACCTGCTCAGCCACCGCCTCGTCGCGCCCCACGAGGCGAACCTGGACGGCGTGTTCGGGCTGCTGGCCAACGTGGTGTGGACCAACCACGGGCCGTGCGCGGTGCCCGGCTTCGAGGACGTCCGCATGCGGCTGCGGGCGCGCGGGCCGGTGGCCGTCTACGGGGTCGACAAGTTCCCGCGGATGGTGGACTACGTGCTGCCCGCCGGCGTGCGGATCGCCGACGCGGACCGGGTGCGGCTCGGCGCGCACCTCGCGCCCGGGACGACGGTGATGCACGAGGGGTTCTGCAACTACAACGCCGGGACGCTCGGGGCGTCGATGGTCGAGGGCCGCATCTCCGCGGGCGTGGTGCTGGGCGACGGCTCGGACCTCGGCGGCGGCGCGTCGGTGATGGGCACGCTGTCGGGCGGCGGCACGCAGGTGATCGCGGTGGGCCGCAACTGCCTGATCGGCGCGAACGCCGGCATCGGGATCTCGCTGGGCGACGACTGCGTCGTCGAGGCGGGCCTGTACGTCACCGCCGGCACGCGGGTGACGCTGCCGTCGGACGAGATCGTCGCGGCCCGCACGCTCTCGGGACAGCCCGGGCTGCTGTTCCGGCGCAACTCGGTAACGGGCACGGTGGAGGCCCTGCCGCGCACGGGCCGGGGCATCGCCCTCAACCCGGTGCTGCACGCCAACTGACCCCGCCGCTCCCCGCACGTGCGGGGCGCGGGCTCGGGCTCGGGTGCGCAGGTCCAGCCCGCGAGTCGGCACGATCTGGCCCGCGAATGTCGCGTTCGGGGTCGCCGGCCCCTGCCATGACATCCGCGGGCCGATCCGTGCCGACTCGCGGGCCGATCCGTGCCGACTCGCGGGCCGATCCGTGCCGACTCGCGGGGGCTCAGCGCGGGCGGTCGCCGATCCGGTGGATCGCGACGGCCTGCAGGCCGCCGGCGAGCAGCAGCACGACGATCGCGGCCGGGTAGCCGCCCGTGGCGTCGATCAGCACGCCCATGAGCAGGGGTGCCAGACCGGCGGCGGTGTAGCCGACGCCGAGGGCGAGGCCGCTCGTCGCCGCGCTCGCGGCGCCGTCCGGGGTGCGCCAGGCGATCACGGTGAGCCCCAGCGGGAAGCCGGCGCCGACGCCGATCCCCATGAGCGCGGCCCACACCCACGGGCCGACGACGGGCGGCTCGGGCAGCACGAGCGCGCCGAGCGTCCCGGCCATCCCGCACGCCAGCGTCAGGCCCGCCCAGAACCGCCACCGCCGGCGCCGCTCGGCCAGCGCCGGGGCCAGGAGCGCGGCGGGGATCTGGGCGACGCTCCACACCGCGAGCAGCAGGCCCGCCCGCGCGGGCGGCCAGCCCTGCGACTCGTAGTACGGCGCGAGCCAGGTGATCCAGCCGTAGAACATGACCGACGTCCCGGCCTGGTAGCAGGCCGTCAGCCGGGCGAACCGGCCGCGCCAGGGCAGGCCGGTCCGCCGCTGCGCGCCGTCCGCGTGGCCGACGAGGCGGGCGACCGGCAGCCACACCGCGACCGCCAGCACCGCCGGGACGGTCCACACGGCCAGGGAGAGCGACCAGCCGCCCAGCGCGACGGCCAGCGGCACGGTCACGGCGCTGGCGACCGTCGCGCCGGCCATCATGGCCACCACGTACGCGCCCGTCGCCGCGCCCGCACGCGCCCCGAGGTGGTTCTTGACGACCCCGGTGACCAGCACGCCGGCCACCCCGATCCCCAGGCCGACGACGACGCTGCCGCCGACCAGCGCGGCGGTGACGGGCAGGCCGCGCAGCGCGCTGCCCAGCCCGACCAGCACGACGGCCGCGCCGAGCGCCGCGGGGCGCCCGAGCCGAGCTCCCAGGACCGGGCCGGCGAACGACCCGGCCGCCATCATCAGAACCGCCCCGGCCTGCACGAGCCCGGCCGCACCCGCGCTCAGGCCCAGGTCGGCGCGGACCGTCTCCAGCAGCGGCGGGTAGGCCGCCAGCGCGGCCCGCAGGTTGACCGCGAGCGCGAGCACGCCGAGCAGCACGACCGCCGGGCGGACCGGCGCCCGGGACGTCCCCGGCGCGGGGGCACGCGCGCTCACGCCGTCGACCTTCGCACGCGGACCCGCCGGGGCGGAACGCGGAACTCGCCGAGCCGAAACGCGGAACTCGCCGGGCAGAACGCGCAACTCGCCGGGGCGGAACGCGCAACTCGCCGGGTAGAACGCGGAACTCGCCGGGGCGGGACGCGCAACTCGCCGGGGCGGGCCGGCGGGGTCAGGCCGTGAGGCGGGCGACGGCGGCGGCGACGCGCTCGTCCGTGGCCGTCAGGGCGACGCGGACGTGCCGCTCCCCCGCCGGCCCGTAGAACTCCCCCGGCGCCACGAGGATGCCCCGCTCGGCCAGCCGCCGGACCGTGGTGCGGCCGGGCTCGCCGGCCGTCCCCCACAGGTACAGCCCGGCCTCGGAGTGCTCGACCCGCAGGCCCCACGCCTGCAGCGCCGCCCGCAGCAGGCCCCGCCGCCGCGCGTAGACCGCCACCTGGGCCGTGACGTGCCCGTCGTCGCCGGCGGCGGCCGCGATCGCGGCCTGCACCGGCCGCGGGACCATCATCCCGGCGTGCTTGCGCACCTCGAGCAGCGCGGCGACGACCGCCGGGTCGCCGGTGACGAACCCCGCCCGGTAGCCGGCGAGGTTCGACGACTTGCTCATCGAGTGCACGGCCAGGAGCCCGGTGTGGTCGCCGTCGCAGACGTCGGGGTGCAGGACCGACACGGCCCCCGCCCCCGCCGGCGACAGCGACAGGTAGCACTCGTCCGAGGCCACCAGCGCGCCCCGCTCGCGCGCCCACGCCACGACCTTGCGCAGGTGGGCGGCCGGCAGCACGCGGCCCGTCGGGTTCGACGGGGAGTTCACCCACACCAGCGCCGGGCGTCGCGGCCCTAACCCCAGCAGCCCGTCGGCCCGCACGGACTCCGCGCCAGCGAGCAGCGCACCGACCTCGTAGGTCGGGTAGGCGATCGCCGGGACGACCACGAGGTCACCGGCGGTGAGCCCGAGCAGCGTCGGGAGCCAGGCCACGAGCTCCTTGGAGCCGATCGTCGGCAGGACGTCGTTCGGGTCCACCACCACGCCGAACCGCCGCCGGAGCGCGCCCGCGACCGCCGCGCGCAGCTCCGGGGTGCCGTGCGTCGTCGGGTAGCCCGGGACGTCCGCCGCGGGCCCCGCCAGGGCGGCCCGCACGACCGGGGGTACCGGGTCCACGGGCGTGCCGACGGACAGGTCCACCGGGCCGTCCGGGTGCGCCGCGGCGAGCGCCCGGTCCGCGGCGAGGGTGTCCCACGGGAAGTCGGGCAGGCGCAGGGGCCTCACGGGCGCCGGCCCGCCGCCGGGTGCGGCGCCGCCGGCCGGTGGGGGCAGCGCGGTCGGCTCACTCGGCGTTCTGCGGCGGCAGGTCCTTGATCCACTGCGGGTCGGCCGCGACCTGGCCGACCTTGGACGCGCCGCCGGGCGAGCTGCCCGCGGACGGCACCATCTCCGCGAGGATGTCGAAGTAGTCCGCGTTGGCCTTGGTGTAGGCCTCCCACTCCTCGGAGATGTCGTCCTCGTAGCGGATCGCCTCGACGGGGCAGACGGGCTCGCACGCGCCGCAGTCCACGCACTCGAAGGGGTGGATGTAGAGCATCCGCGCGCCCTCGTAGATGCAGTCGACCGGACACTCCTCGATGCAGGCCTTGTCGAGCACGTCGACGCAGGGCTGGGCGATCACGTAGGTCACGGAGGGTCCTCCAGTCGGGCGTTCTCGTGCGGGCCCAGTATCACCCGGGCGGCGGTGTGACGGGCAGTCGGGGCGGACGCGGTGCGTCGAGGCTCACGCCGCCCGTCCGGAGTCGCGCCCGGGCCGGCGCGACCGCTCGCGGGACCCGGTGCGTGCCGGGCAGGATGGCCGGGTGGACGCGCCGGGCGACCTGGTGGGCGCCGAGCTGATCGGGCGCCGCGTCGCCCTGCGGCACCGGGTCGACGCGGGCCGGGTCACCGACGCCGTGGGCGAGCTGGCCGACGGGGGCGCGGACGCCGTCGTCGTGCACACCCGCCGCGGACCCGTGCGCGTGGCGCGGTCCGCGGTGGTGGCGATCCGGGCGATCCCGCCGCCGGTGCCGCGGCGGGCGTCCTGGACGGCGGTCGCGGAGCTGGAGCACCGCTGCGCCGACGCCTGGCCGGCGCGCGTCGACCGCCCGCTGGGGGCGTGGCGGCTGCGGGCCGCCGGCGGGTTCACCGGGCGGGCCAACGCCGCGCTGGCCCTCGGCGACCCGGGCGTCCCGGTGCCGGCGGCGCTGGACGCCGTGCGGGCCTTCGCGGCCGCGCACGGGATCGCGCCGCGGGTGCACGCGCCGCTGGGGTCGCCGTGGGACCGCGCCGTGGCCGCGGCCGGCTGGGTGCTCGACGCCGGGCACGCGGCGGGCGCGGAGGTCGCGGTGCTGGTGGCGGACGTGGACCGGCTCGTCGCGGCGGGCGGCGATCATCCCGCCGCGGTCCTGCTCACCGAGCGGCCGGGGGACGCCTGGTGGGCGCAGGCGCTCGGGCGGGACCCCGCTCCCGCCGAACGCGGCGTGCTCGACCCGGGGCCCCCGCTGCCCACCGCGTTCGGGCTCGTTCCGGACGCGGGAGCCGTGCGGGCGGCCGTCGTCGGCGAGCACCTGCACCTGTCGCGCCTGTCCGTGCGCCCCGACGCCCGCCGCGCGGGGCTCGGGACCCGGCTGACGGCCGCCGCAGCGGCGTGGGGCCGCGACCGCGGCGCGCGCTGGGCGGTGCTGCAGGTCGCGCTGCACAACACCGCGGCCCGCGCGCTCTACCGGCGGCTCGGGGCCGTCGAGCACCACCGCTACCGCTACCTCGTGCCGCCCGCGGACTCCTGATCCGTTGCCAGGAAGGCCACCTTCACGCTGCCCGACGCCATGAAGGTGGCCTTCCTGGCGCCCGGTGACGGCGTCACCGCCCGCGGGCGTGGAGCCACTCCTCGCCGGCCTTCGCCGCGCTCTTGAGCCCCGCCCACTCCCCGATGTACTTGCCGGCCACGCCGGCGACCGGCAGCAGCGACACCCACCGCGCGATGAACCGGCTCACGCGGCCGCCCTGCGGGCGCTTGCCCAGCTCGCCCTCGAGCGCCAGCAGCGCCCGGCCCATCCGCCAGACCGCGCTCGCGATCCGCTGCAGCGTCGGGCGCTCCTCCCGCTCCAGCGCGCCGGTCAGCTCGGCGGCGCGCGCGTCGACCTCGGCGTTCGAGCTCTCCCCCAGCGCGGCGCGCGGCTCGGGGGACAGGTCGCGGCGGAACAGCACCGCCCCGAGCAGCGCGACCAACTCGGCCTCGTCGGTCACGCCGTGCTCGTCGGCGATGGCGCACAGCACCAGCCCCTGGGCCGCGGCACCCAGCGCCGCGGTGATGGGCAGCTGGCGGGTGACCACGCCGCCGAAGCCGGGGACGGCGGCGACGAGGCTGGTCAACCGGCCGACCCGGCGCACCCACCACTCGGAGCGCTCGTGCGCGTCCATCCGCGTCCAGCCCACGGTGCCGGGCAGGCGGGTCTCGGCGATCCGGTCGACCAGCTTGCCGAGGCGCTTGTGCTCGGCCGCGTCGGCGGCCGGGTCGCTGCGCTCCCGCTCCGCCCGGGCCTGCAGCCCGAAGGGGTCGGAGTCGCTCAGGGCGCCCAGCAGGGGTCGGGTCGCGCGGACGAACGGCCGCAGCACGGCGGCGATCCCCCCGTCGGTGATCGGGCCGCTATCCCCCGTCGCGCTCCTGTCCGCCGCCGTGTCCGCCATCGGCCCGCTCCTCCCGCTGCGCCCCGGCGGGTGACCCCGCCCCGCCCACCAGTACCCGGCGCAGGGCCAGCAGACCCGCGAACAGGCCGCCGAAGACCAGCAGCAGCGACTGCCACGTCGCCGGGAGCAGCACGTCGCCGCCGGGTCCGCCGAGGCCGAGCCCCCCGACGGCCAGCAGCCACGCCAGCAGCGGCGCCCCGGCCACGGACGGGCGCGGGTCGCGCTCCCCGGCCCGCAGCACCAGCCAGGGCAGCGTGACGATCGACAGCGCGGCGCCGACCGGCGCGGGGACGCCGCCGACGTACATCGGCGTGAGCACCAGGCCGATCGCGCCGAGCAGCAGCCCGTCGAACGCCAGCAGCGCGAGCAGCCCCGGGACACCGCGGCGGGGCGCGGCGGGGGGCACCCCGGCGCCGGTGTCCGGGCCCACCTCGACCATCAGGCCACCCCGGCGAACAGGTCGTCCGCGCCCGCGGGCACCGGCTCGCCGGCCAGCAGGGCGAACTCCTCGACGTCGCGCAGCGGTTGGGCGACCCCGTTGGTCAGGGCGTAGGCCGCCGGCGGGCCGCGCCAGACCGCGACCTGCGTCGCGTGCGCCGCGAGCGCGGCCAGCCGGGCGGCGCGCCGGGCGGAGACGTCGAGGCGGACGGCGACCTCGGCGTCCGGCACGGTGGGGAGCTCGTCGGGCGCGGGCAGGCGGAACGGCAGGCCGGGTGCGCCGCGCAGCGCGGCGAGGCCCGCGGCGAGGCTGCCGCGGGAGGCCACCGTCGCGT
>DASVUG010000027.1:0-4653 GCA_036387155.1 Pseudonocardia sp.
GGCGAGGTGGAACGGCCGGCCCCGGAGCGGGCGGTTCCGGAGCCGACCGTCCCTGAGCAGGTCCGGCCCGAGCCGGCCCGGCCCGAGCAGGTCCGGCCCGAGCCGACGCAGCCGCCGCCCGCTCCCGTGCAGGCCACGGCATTGCCGGTCGCCCCCGCCTCCACCGGGTCGGATCACGGCGCGCCCGCCGCACCGGTGCGTCCGGAGTCGGGCCCGCCGGAGGACGCCGCGCCCGCCATCGAGGCGGACACCGAGGCGGACACCGGCGCCGGGGTGCCCCCGGAGCCGGGCCCGTCCCAGCCGACCCGGGCACGGGAGACCGCGCCGGTGCCGGAGCCCGAGGACGTCCCTTCCCCGGCGGCGGCGGACGCCGGGACGGACGCAGCGGCGGCGGACACGGCGGCGGCCGGCGAGCCCGCGCACCGGACGGAGCCGGTTACCGCCGTCGAGCCGGCGGCGCAGAACCCGGCACCCCCGGTCCCGGCCACCCCGACCCCGCCACCGGCGTCGCCGGTCGCGGAACCTCCGGCGGAGACCCCCGTGACGGCGGACGCGCCGGTGGAGGAGACCCCGGCGGCGGCCGCCCCGGCAGCGGAGACACCGGCGGCCGAGAGCCCGGCCGCGGACGCCCCGACCACCGGCAAGCCCGCGCCCGAGGCGCCCGCGCCCGAGCCGGCGGCGGCGGCGGGACGGCGTACGAAGAAGGGCAAGCCCGTCATGCCGTCGTGGGACGAGGTGCTGCTCGGGGTCCGCGGGCCGCGCTGAGCGAGCGGCCGGGCCGCGAGGTCCCGTCGGGAGCTCAGGCGGCGAGCAGGCCCACCAGCAGGACGAGCCAGGCCGCCGCGAGCCCCGCGGCGACGCCGAAGGCCGGCCACCGCCAGAACGGCACGCGGCGGGTGAACCACAGCGTCGGCGCCGTCCCGGCCGTCACCAGCAGGTTCGCCGGGATCCACAGCCACCCGAAGGCGCCGGCCAACGACCGGGCCAGCGCGATGTCGGCCACGGCGGTGAGGACGGCGAAGAAGGCGGCCACCACGGCCCCGGTGCCCCAGGGCGTGGGGCCGGGCGGCTCGGGGGCCCGCACGTGCCGGGCGCCGGACGTCGCCGCCGGGGGCTCGGCGGGGACCGACTCGACGGCCCCCGACACCGGGTCCACGAACCGGACCGGGCGGCCCACGGCCCCCGCGACGCGCGCGGCGAGCTGGCGCCCGCGGCGGCGCACCAGGTCGATCTGCTGGTCGTCGCCCGACGCCACGACGGCGTCGACGACCTCGGCCCACTCGCGCAGCGCGTGGCGCAGCTCGGCGGACAGCTGCTCCGTGCGCACGTCGTCCCCGCCCCCGGCCGTCCCCCCGTGGTGCGGCACACCGCTCAGCGTAGGGGTCGGGTCACCTCGTGGAACGCGACCGCCGCCGCCGTTGCCACATTGAGAGAGTCGACACCGGGCGCCATCGGGATGCGGACCCGCACGTCCGCGGCGGCCAGCGCCTCGGGGGTGAGCCCGGGTCCCTCCGCGCCCACCAGCAGCGCGGTGCGGACGCCGGCGAGCCCGGCCGCGGCGAGCGGGACCGCGTCGGGGGTCGGGGTCAGCGCCGCGACGGTGAGCCCGGCCGCGCGAAGCGCCGCGAGCGCCCCGGGCCACGCGCCCGGCAGCGGCGCGAAGGGCACCCGCAGGACGTGGCCCATCGAGACCCGGACGCTGCGGCGGTACAGCGGGTCCGCGCAGCGCGGCCCGAGCAGCACGGCGTCCACCCCCAGGGCGGCGGCGTTGCGGAACAGGCTGCCGAGGTTCTCGTGGTCGTTCACCGCCTCGGCCACCACCAGCAGGCGCGCGTCGGCGGCCAGCGCGAGCGCGTCGGGCGGCGCGGGCCGGTCGGCGACGGCGAGCACGCCGCGGTTGAGGTGGAACCCGACGACCGTCGCCATGGTGGCGGCGTCGGTGGCGTAGGCGGGCACGTCGAGGGCCACGAGGTCGTCGGAGAGCTCCGCCAGGCGGCGAGGCACCCCGAGCAGCGACCGGACGGGGTACGGTGAGTCGATCATCCGACGGACCACCACGACGCCCTCGGCGATGACCAGACCCCGCCCGCCGGGGCGGTCCGGGCGGCGGTCGGCGGCGGTCAGGTCGCGGTAGTCGTCGAGCCGGGGGTCCGCCGGGTCCCCGATCCCGATGAGGCTGGCCACGGTCGAGCATCGTTGCAGGGCGCCGTCGCCGCAGGTCACGAGGATCGTCCGTCCGGCGGGTGGCGGGGGGCGGGGCCGTGTGCAACGGTGATGGGCCGCCGGGGCGGCGACGGTGAAGGGGACGCGAGCGGGCATGGGCCAGGACGTCGACCGGACCACGTTCGATCGACACGCCCGGCAGCGCTACCGCGCGAACGTGCGTCGTAATCTGGACGCGCTGGCCGTGATGCTGCGCGAGCACCCGTTCGCGACCGACGAGCCGATGACGGGCCTCGAGGTCGAGCTCAACCTCGTCGGGGAGGACCTGGAGCCGGCGCTGCGGGGCGTCGACGTGCTCGCGTCCCTCGGGTCGGCGGAGTTCCAGACGGAGCTGGGCCGCTGGAACCTCGAGCTGAACCTGCCGCCGCGGCCGCTGCCCGGCGACGAGTGGCGCCACTTCGAGCAGCAGCTGCTCGACGAGCTCGCGATGGTCCGCGCGAAGGCGCAGGACCACGGCACGCAGCTGGCCGTCATCGGGATCCTGCCCACGTTGGCGCAGCGCCACCTGGTCGAGGACGCGATCTCCCCGGACGAGCGCTACCGCCTGCTCAACGAGCAGATGCTCAGCGACCGCGGCGAGCCGATCCGGCTGGACATCACCGGCGGGGAGCTGCTCGGCGCGTCGCCCGAGCACCTCGTGGCCGACTTCGACTCGATCGCCCCCGAGGCGGCGTGCACGTCGATGCAGCTGCACCTGCAGGTGCCGCCGGACGACTTCCCCGCCTACTGGAACGCGGCGCAGTGCCTGGCGGGCGTCCAGCTGGCCGTCGGGGCGAACTCGCCGTTCCTGCTCGGCTCGCGGCTGTGGGCCGAGACGCGCATCCCGCTGTTCGAGCAGTCGTGCGACGTGCGGCCCCCGGAGCTGCGCAACCAGGGTGTCCGGCCGCGGGTGTGGTTCGGGGAGCGCTGGATCGGCTCGGTGCTCGACCTGTTCGAGGAGAACAGCCGCTACTTCCCGGGTCTGATCCCGCTGACCGACGACATCGACCCGATGGCCGAGCTGCGGGCCGGACGGGTGCCGACGCTGGACGAGCTCAAGCTGCACAACGGCACGGTGTGGCGGTGGAACCGGCCGGTCTACGACATCGCGAACGGGATGCCCCACGTCCGGGTGGAGAACCGGGTGCTGCCGGCCGGGCCGACGGCGGTCGACATGGTCGCGAACGCGATGTTCTTCTACGGGCTGCTGCGGGTGCTGGTCGAGGCCGAGCGGCCGCTGTGGAGCTACATGTCCTTCGACGCGGCGCAGGAGAACTTCATGAGCGCCGCCCGCAACGGCCTCGACGCCACCCTCTACTGGCCGGGGACGGGCTGGATCCACCCGGACGAGCTCGTGCTGCGCAAGCTCCTGCCGCTCGCCGAGGAGGGCCTGGCGCGGTGGGGCGTGGCGGGCGAGGTGCGCGACCGCTACCTGCCGGTGATCGAGCGCCGCTGCGTCCGGCGGCGCACGGGCTCGGCGTGGCAGCGCGACGCCGTGCAGGCGCTGGAGGAGCGCGGCGCGGACCGCCCGGCGGCGCTCGCAGGCATGCTGACCCGCTACATGGAGCACTCGGCGGGCAACGAGCCCGTGCACTCCTGGCCGGTCTGACGCGCGGCGCCGCCCGGTGGGCGGCGTACCCGGGCACGCCCGTTCGCAGGTGCGAACGGTTTTCCCGTTCGGGTCCGCGGCGCGCCGGGCGCTCGTAGTGTCGGGCGCGTCGGGTCAGCAACGGCCGCGGTGAGGGGAGCCCCCGTCCGCGATCGGGGCCCGTCGCCCGGCGCCGGGCCGTCCCCGGCACGTCCGCGCTCGCCCGCAGCACCCGTCGACCCCGGGTGCCGCTGCCGCGCGCCCCCACGACGGAGGACAGCCGTGTCGACCTCGAACCGTTCCTGGGCCACGTCCCCCCAGCCGACGCCGCCCGGCAGCGGCCGCCCGGCGGGGGCCCGGCGCACCCCCGGGAACCCGACGCCGCCCGGCGGGTGCCTCCCGTCGGTCTCCCGAGGCACCCCCGGTAAGCCGACGCCGCCCGGCGGGGACCTCGCGGCGGGGGCCCGACGCCCGGCGGAGCCGACATCGCCGGGCGAGGGCTCCGCGACGGGAGCGCGGTGAGCACCGTGTCGCCCTTCCGCCTCTTCGGCCGCGCCCCGGAGGGCCCGGCGGCACGCCTCGGTCGCGCCGCGCCCGAGGTCCCCGACCTGGACGACGACCTCGACAACGCGTTCGACCGCGAGCCCGGCTCCGACGCGAACGGGGATCCCGGCAGGCGTCGCGCCGGACCCGACGACCGGTACGGCGGCCGGACCCGACGCCGACCCCGCGACGGGGCGGAGGACCGGGGCGGCCCGCACGCCGCGGGCAGCGCGGTGGGCTGGGCCGCCGGGCCGTGGACGCCCGGTTCGGACGGGGTGCCGCGCACCGCCCGCACGCGGCACGCGCGTCCCGGCACGCCG
>DASVUG010000028.1:0-11829 GCA_036387155.1 Pseudonocardia sp.
AGCAGCGCGCTCGCCGTCAGCGCCAGGCCCACGCCCGTGAGCTGCAGCCCGGAGAGCCGCTCGCCCAGGACGACCCGGGCGAGGACGACCACGACGACGGGGTAGAGCGAGACGAGCACCCCCGCGACGCTCAGCGCGCCCGCCCGGGTGGCCAGCAGGAACAGCACGTTCGCCGTGACGTCGAGCAGCCCGCACGCGACCATCAGCCGGAGGCCCGGGGCTCGCGGCGGCGTGCGGCGGACCAGCACGAACACCACGAGCAGCGCCAGCGAGACGACCCGGCCGGCCAGGGGTGCCCAGAGCCCGCTGTCGGCCGGCGTGGCGGCGATGCCCACGAAGAACAGCCCGAACCCCACGCCGGCGCCCAGCCCGTACGCCAGACCGGCGCCCGCCGCGGCGTCCCCCCGGCTGCTCACGCTCGACAGCGCGATCGCCACGAGCGCGACGACCAGCGCGAACCAGGCGACGGGTCCCGGCCGCTCACCGGCCAGCACGCCGGCGGCCAGCGGCAGCCCCGCGCCCACCACCGACGACAGCGGCGCCACCAGCCCCATCGGCCCGACCGCGAGCCCGCGCATGTAGAGCAGCAGCCCGGCCATGCCGGCCACGCCGGCCAGCGCGCCCAGCCCGAGCGCCGCGGCGGACGCGTGCCCCGGCACGAGCAGCGCCGCGGGCACCAGCACGGCCAGCCCCGCCCCCTGCGCGACGGCCGTGACCGTCAGCACCGGGGCGCGCCGCGCGGCGAGGCCGCCGACGAAGTCGCCTGCGCCGTACATCGCGGCCGAGAGGAGGGCGGAGGGGACCAACATGGCAACCTCGTACAACGAAATAGACGGAGTAGGACAGCAGGCCGTACGGTACCGCCCTGGCGTTCGGTAGTGCAACACACTGGACCGCGCAGTACGCGATACTGGTCGGATAGGGCACACTGTCGGGGTGCAGTCCCCCGACGACGTCGCCGCGGCCGTGGGCCGCAACGTCCGCACGCTGCGCCAGCAGCGCGGGATGACGATCGACGCCCTCGCCGCCGCCTCCGGGGTCAGCCGCGGCACCGTCATCCAGGTCGAGACCGCGCGCGGCAACCCCAGCATCGCCACGCTCTGCAACCTCGCCACGGCCCTGCGGGTCGGGGTCGGCTCGCTGGTCGACGCCGACGCCGCGCCCCGGGTCACCGTCCGCCGGGCCGAGCAGGCCGCGCCGCTGTGGAGGAGCGCGGCGGGCAGCAGCGCCATCTTCCGCATCGGGACGGACCCGCCCGACGTCGTCGAGCTGTGGGACTGGACGCTGCAGGCCGGCGACGGCTTCGACGGCGAGGCGCACCCGGTGGGCACCGCGGAGGTGCTCTCGGTGCTCGCGGGCCGGCTCGCCCTGCGCGTCGGCCCGACGGCGGTGGAGCTGGCCACGGGCGACACCGCGCTGTTCGAGGCGCACGCCCCGCACCGCTACAGCAACGACACCGGGGAGCCCGTCCGCTTCACCATGGTGGTCGTCCAACCCGGCGACGCCGGCCTCGTCCCCCCGACGAGCATCGCTCCCGCCGCGGTGGAGTGACCGCTCGTCCGGTTGCCAGGTCCGCACGGGTCACGGCCGCCCCATCCCCGCCGGAGGTTCCACCGCTCGTCGCGGAGAACGATCAGTTCGCCGTCCGGCCGACGACGGGATGTGTACGGACCGCTACCGTCCTCCCCGAGGCCGCACGGACCGGTGCGGAATCGGACAGCGGGACTCCCCACCCGCCCGGTGCCCCCGACACCGGACGTCCAACCGGTCCGTGGCCTCGGAAAGAGGGTCCGTGGCTCGGCATCAGCTCTCCCCAGGCCGCCACGTGCGCTTCGCTCCGCCGGCGCCGGCCACCCGGCACGCGCTGGCGGAGCGGGCGCACGGCGCGACCGGTCCCATCCCGGTACGCCGGAGCATCGCCGTGGTCGCCGTGGTCGGCGGCGCGCTCTCCGCCGTCGGTGCGGGCGTCGCCGCCGCGGTCCCCGCGCCGCACGGCGCGGACACCGGCACCACCGCGGTCGGCCTGACGGCCGGACGGACGGACACGCCCGCCGCGGCCGGCACCGCCGCCACCCCGGCCTCCCGCGGCCCGGCGGTCCTGGACACCGGCACCATGGCCCGCGTGGTGCGCGACGCCCACGCGGAAGGCCAGAAGCTGGTCGACCGCGGCCCGGCCGCCACCGGCACCCCGTCCGCCACCCGATCCGCTGCCGCGTCCCCCGCCACGCGGGCCCCCGCCGCGCAGGCCCCGGCAGCGCAGCCCCCGTCGCCGCAGGCCGCGGCACCGCAGGCTGCGGCCCCGCAGGCCGCGGCTACGACGTCGGCCACGGCTCCGGACGCCGCCGTCGCGGCGCCGGCGGGCGGCGGGCGCACCGCGTCGCAGTTCCCCGGCGAGCTGATCGAGCCGGAGGACTGGTACCTGACGCTCCCCACCGGCAAGAAGGGCAAGCCGGACACGATCGACGGATCGCAGCTCGCGACCTTCCACAACCAGTTCTTCGCCCTGAACCCCGAGCGCGACGGCATCGTCTTCAGCGCCGGCGCCGGCGGCGTGACCACGAAGAACAGCCACTACCCGCGCTCGGAGCTGCGGGAGATGAACGGCGACGCCAAGGCGGCCTGGTCGAACACCAGCGGCAAGCACGTCATCGACGTCCGCGAGGCGTTCACGAAGCTGCCCGGCGCCAAGCCCGAGGTCGTGGGCGTGCAGATCCACGACGGCGAGGACGACGTCCTGCAGATCCGGCTCGAGGGCAAGACGCTGTCGGTCCAGTCGAACGACGGCCGCGACCAGACCGTCCTCGACCCGGACTACAAGCTCGGGACGCCGTTCGACGTGCGGATCGTCGCGGCGGACGGCAAGGTCGACGTCTTCTACGACGGCGCCAAGAAGGCGACGCTGCCGCTGTCGGGCTCGGGCTGGTACTGGAAGGTCGGCGCGTACGTCCAGTCGAACACCACCAAGGGCGACGGCGCCGGCTCCACCGGCGAGGTCACCGTCTACCGCGCGGCCGTGACGCACGAGTAGCCACATCCGTGGGCGGTGGCCGGCCCCGGCCGGGGACCCGCCGCCCAGGACGCCGGTGCGCCCGATCCGGGGCGGGGCGGACGCGGCGCCGTGAGCGGATCGCCCCGGGTGTCAGCCCGCCGCGCGCTCCGCGGCGAGCGCGGTGTGCAGGAGCAGCAGCGCCGTCGTCACCGGCCCCACCCCGCCGGGCACCGGCGTGAGCGCACCCGCCCGGCCCGCGACCGCGGCCGCGTCGACGTCGCCGACCAGGTTCCCGTCGTCGTCCGGCGTGGTGCCGACGTCGATCACGACCGCGCCCGCACCCACGTGCTCGGCGCCCAGCATCCGGGGCCGACCGACCGCCGCGACCAGCACCTCCGCCTCGGCCGTGCGGGCCGGCAGGTCGGGCGTCCGGGAGTGGCAGACGGTCACCGTCGCGTCCCGGGCCAGCAGCAGCAGCGCCACCGGCTTGCCGACCACCAGGCTGCGCCCGACGACGACGGCCCGCCGCCCGGCGAGCGCCACGCCGTGGTCGTCGAGCAGGCGCAGCACCGCGGCGGCCGTCGCCGGGGCGAAGGCCGGCAGCCCGGCGGCGAGCCGGCCGAGGCTGACCGGGTTCGCCCCGTCGACGTCCTTCTCCGGCGCGATCGCCGCCGCGACGTCGACGCCATCCACGCCCGGCGGCAGCGGGGTCTGCAGGATGACCCCGTGCACCTCCGGGTCGGCCGACAGCCGCTCGAGCGCCGCCCGCACGTCCTCGGCCGCGGCGTCGTCGGCGAGCCGCTCGACGCGGACGTCGAGGCCCACCTTCTCCCCCGCGCGCACGATCGCCCGGGTGTACCAGGCGGCCGACCCGTCCGCCGTCGCCAGGACGAGCGCCAGCGTGGGGACCGTGCCGGCGGCGCGCAGCCGGGCGACGATCCCGGCGGCCTCGTCCCGGATCGCCGCCGCCGGCGCCCGCCCGTCGAGCTCGCGGGTCACCGTGTCGGTGGGGCTCACTTCTGCAGCCGCTCGGTGACGCGGGCCGCGACGTCGTCGGCGCGCGCCATCGCGTCCTCCAGCACGCCGACCTCGTCGAGCAGGGTGCGCACGACGTCGGGGTCGGTCAGCGCCGCGGCGTTCACCACGATGTTCGTGACGCTCCCGCTCAGGGCGGCGCGCGCCGCGGCCGCTGCGACCCCGACGTCGGACAGCACGTTCGGGTTCGCCGGTTCGACCAGCGCGTCGGCGAGCGTGACCAGCCGCGTGGCCACCCTCCCCACCTCCACCGGCGGTTCCGCCGCCCCGCGCGTCGCGGCCTGGATCGCCGCCGTGCGGGCCACCTTGTCCTCGGCGGTGTCCTTGGGGAGGCCGTAGGCCGCGCCGACGGCGGCGAACGCCGCGACGTCGGCCTGCGCCAGCTCCGCGGCCCGGGCCCGCAGCCCGCCGGCCTCGGCGACCGTCTCCAGCATCGCGTCCTCGCGATCGGCCCACCGCTTGCCGGTGGTGTAGCGGGCCACCATCTCCAGCAGCGCCGCCGCCGACGCGGCGCACAGCGCCGCGACCGCGCCCCCGCCCGGCGTCGGCGTGCGGCCGGCGAGGTCGTCGAGCCAGTCGGAAACCGCTGCGTCGAACACGCCGACGGACGCTATCAGCCGCCGGGGGACGCCCCGCCGCTTCCCGGACGACGGCGGCGCGCCTCGTGCTGCGACGGTGCCCCGCAGGGGTGCGCATCGTGGGCCGGCCCCAGCGTGGCGAGCCGGATCGGGCGGGGGCGCGGCGGCGCCCCCGCGTAGCCTCTTGCCGGCGAACGGGGCGAACCGGGCGGAGACGGCGTGGACAACCTCACCCACACGCTCATCAGCGTGGTGGTCGGCGACGCGCTGCACCGGGCGGTCCCGGCGTCGGCGGTGCTGTCGGAGAAGGCCCGCCGCAACGTCGCGATCGCCGTCATGGCGGTGGGCGGGAACCTCCCGGACGCCGACCTGCTGCAGACGGCGTTGGGCGGGGGCAAGCTGGACTACCTGCTCGACCACCGCGGCCACACCCACACGCTCGTCGGCGTGCTGGGCCTGGGCCTGGTGCTGTTCGCGGCGGTGCGGCTGTGGTGGCGCCACCGCGGGGTCCGACCGGCCGCGGCGGACGTCGGCTTCCTGGCCGGCATCGCGCTCCTGGCGCCGCTGCTGCACCTCGGCCTGGACTTCACCAACAGCTACGGCGTGCACCCCTTCTGGCCGGTCGACGACCGGTGGTACTACGGCGACGCGGTGTTCATCGTCGAACCGCTGCTGTGGGCCTGCGCCGCGCCGCTGCTGTTCACGCTGCGCAGCCGGTGGACCCGCGGCCTGGTCGGCCTCGTGCTCGCCGCGGGCGTGGGCCTGGCGTGGGGCAGCGGCCTGGTCCCGCCGGCCTTCGCGGCCCTGCTGACGCTGCTGGTCGTCGGGCTGGCCATCGTCGCCCGCACCGCGTCGGCCCGGACGGCCCTCGCCACCGGCATCGTCGCCTGGCTGGCGGTGACCACCGTCTTCGTGGTGACGGGCCGGGCGGCCGACGCCCGGGTCGCCGCCGTCCTGGCCGAGGCCTCCCCGGCCGCGCGCACGCTCGACGTGGTGCTGACGCCCGCGCCGAGCAACCCGGTCTGCCGCGAGGTGCTGACCGTGCAGGTCGTCGGCGACCGCTACGTGGCGCGCAGCGGTACCCACTCACTGCTGCCCGGGTGGCTGCCGGCGGCCGAGTGCGCGCGGTTCGGGCTGGGCGGCACCCCGACCGCGCCGCTCGTCGCCACCCTCCCGGCGACCGACGAGGTGGTCTGGCGCGGGGAGCTGTCGCTCGCGCGGGACCTGCCCGCGACCCTCGCGCAGGACTACTGCGCGGTGAGCGCGCTGCTGCAGTTCGCCCGCGTCCCCTTCGCGGTGGAGCGGGGCGACGGGTGGCTGGTGGGGGACCTGCGCTACGACAGCGAGCCCGAGCCGGGCTTCGCCGAGGTCGAGGTCGGGCCCGGCCGCGACGAGTGCCCGGCCTACCGGCCGCCGTGGGTGCCGCCCCGGCAGGACCTGCTCGGAACCGGATGACGGCCGCCCGACGGCTCGGACACCGCCGCTGACCTGGAGTGGAGCTGAGGGGAATCGAACCCCTGACCTACTCGATGCGAACGAGTCGCGCTACCAACTGCGCCACAGCCCCGTGCTCGTCCGCCGGTCCGACGGACGAGCGAAACCCTACCAGCCGCTCACCGGCCCACCGCACGGCGGTGGGCCCCGCGGACCACCGGGGTGTCGAGGTCGTGCAGGTCGAGGTCGTCGTCGTCCGCCTCGACCAGCGACGTCCCGGGCGGGAGCGGGGGCGGCGGGGCGGGCTTCAGCGGCGGCAGGGCGCTCGGCGGCTCGGCGGTGTCGTCGTCCGCGCCGCGGCGGCGGGCGGGCAGCAGGCCGACGGGCGCGCCGACGCCGCGGACGCGGTCGGCGTCACCGTCCTCGGTCAGCCCCTCGCCGAGCTCGGCCTCCAGCTCCGCGGGGTCGCCGGTGGCGTCGGACCCCGTCCCCTCCTCGACGGCGGAGGAGGACGGGCGGCGGGTGAGGTCGCGGCCGCGGCGGGCCCAGGCGTCGAGGTCGCGGTCCTCGGCGGCCGGCGGGCGGCGGGTCCCGGCCATCCGCGCCGCGCGCCGCTCCCGGATCCGCGCCTCCTCCCGGACCTGGCGGCGCAGGTGGACCAGGTAGGACACGAGGATCAGGTCGACGGCCCCGTGAACCCACCAGAGCACCGGGAGCACGACCGCGGCCGCGACACCGGTGATCAGGGCCAGGACCAGGAGCGTCAGCACGATCCGCTGCCGGACGGCGTAGCGGCGGCGGGCGTTCTCGGCGTCGGCCTCGGCGTCGAAGCCCCCGCGGCCGGGTCGGTAGCGCGGCGCGGGCCGCTCCCAGCCGGTCCCGTCGGCGTCGTCGTCCGGACCGGCGGGCGCGGTGTCGGCGCCCGGCTCGGCGTCCGGTTCCTCGGCCGGCCCGTCGGCGGGTCGGGCCGCGCCGGTCCGGACGGCCGCGGTGGCTCCGCCCGCGGCGCGGGCCGCGGGCACCCACACCTCGGCCGTTCGGGCCCCGACGGTGCGCGTGCCCTCGTCGTCCACGCTGTCCCCCTCGTCGCTGCTGTACCCGTCGAACCGGCGGCGCGGCCGCGCCAACACCCGTCCGGCCAGCGCCGCACCGCTCGGGCGCGCCACCTCCTGCTGGTGTCCGGCGATCGCCGGGACGAGGATCAGCAGCCACAGCACCACCAACCCGGTGAAGATCAGAGAACTGGGCACGCGCCCTCCTCTCCCGCTCGGTACGGACCCCGGCCACGCGCCCACCGGCGCCGGACCCGCGACAACGGTAGCCAGCGTCGCCGCCCCCACCCGGCTGCGACGCGCCGTCCGCCCGGGGAATCCGCTCAGACGGGCGCAGCCCGCCCCGTCGCGAGCAGCCGCCCGACCAGCCCGCCCGTCGGGGACTCCTCGACCGTCATCGCCAGGCAGAGGTGGTCGCGCCACTCCCCGTCGACGTCGAGGTACCGGCGGAAGAGCCCCTCCTCGCGGAAGCCGAGCTTGGCCAGCACGCGCAGGCTCGCCGCGTTCTCCGGGCGCACCGTCGCCTCCAGCCGGTGCAGGCCCACGGGGCCGAAGCAGTGGTCGGCCGCGAGCGCGACGGCCGCGGTGGTGACCCCCCGGCCCGTGCGGCGCGCGTCGCACCAGTACCCGACGTAGGCCGACAGCAGCGGCTCGCGCACGACGTTGCCGATCATGACCTGGCCGGCGAGCACGCCGTCGACGGTGATCGCGAAGGGCAGGAGCGAGCCCCGCCGCGCGGCCGCGCGCAGCGTCCACCAGCGCCCGGGCCACTCCCCGGCGGCGTGCCGGACGGCCCAGCCGCCCGGCGGCGTGGGCTCCCACGGCGCGAGGTACCGCTCGTCGCGCAGGCGCAGCTCCGACCACGCCGCGCCGTCGCGCAGCCACACCGGTCGCAGCGCGACGACCCCGCCGGCCGTCCGTAGCGCCCCCAGCCGGGCCGGCCAGCCGGGATGCCGGCCGGCTTCGGGCAGCGCCTTCACCACTGCGGCGCCCTCAGAGCCGGGTGGGGAGGAACGCCACCGTGACCGTCTCGTCGATGGTCGCCTCCGTCACCTGCTCCGGCAGCACGATCAACGCGTTTCCGTCCGCGATCGACGACAGCAGGTGCGTGCCGGCGGTGCCGAGCGGCTGCACGAGGTAGTCACCCGCGCGGTCGCGCAGCAGCCGCCCGCGCAGGTAGCCGCGGCGGCCGGGAACGGAGGTCACCGGCGAGGTCAGCCGGGCGGGGACGTTGCGCCGGTACGGGTCGGCGAGGCCGAGCGCGAGGCGGATGAGCGGTCGCACCAGCACCTCGAACAGCAGCAGGGCCGTCGCGGGGTGGGCCGGGAACACGAAGGTGGGTACCGCGTCGGGACCGAGCCGGCCGAAGGCCTGGGAGGAGCCCGGGTGCATGGCGACCCGCGTGGCGTCGAGCTCGCCGAGGTCGGACAGGGCGGCGTGCACCTCGGCGCCGACGGCGCCGCCCACCGCCCCGCACACGACGAGGACGTCGCTGAACGGCAGCCGGTCCTCGACAGCGGTGGACAGCTCGCGGGCGTCGCCGCGGACCAGACCCGCCCGTCCGACCTCGGCGCCCGCGTCCCGGGCGGCGGCGCTCAGCGCGTGCGTGCAGACATCGGGAACCTGACCCGCTCCCGGCATCCGCGCGACGTCGACCAGCTCGTCGCCGACCGCGACCACCGACACCCGCGGCCGCGGGTGCACGAGGACCTTGTCCCGGCCCGCCGCGGCGAGGACCGCGATCTGGGCGGGGCCGACGACGGCGTCGCGGTGCACGGCGACGTCGCCGGGCTGCACGTCCTCCCCGGTGCGCCGCACGAACGACGCCGACGCCACCCGGCGCAGCACCTGCAGCTTCGCCGCGCCGGCGTCGGTGTCGGCGACCGGCACGACGGCGTCCGCGAGCGTGGGCAACGGCGCCCCGGCCGCCACTCGGACGGCCTGGCCCGGCTGCAGGCGCAGCGGGTGCCGCGAGCCGGCCGGGATCTCCCCGACCACCGGCAGCACGACCGGGGTCTGCTCGCCGGCCCCGGACACGTCGACGCTGCGCACGGCGTAGCCGTCGACGGCGGCCTGGTCGAAGCCGGGCAACGGCCGGCCGGCGACCACCTCCTCGGCGCTGCGCAGCCCGTAGGCCTCCGCGATCGGCACGCGCACCGGTGCCGGGCGTACGGCCCCGGACAGCACGAGGGAGAGCTGCTCGTCGACCGAGCGCACCGGCGTCACACCCGCCCGCCCGCCCGCTGATCCTGCGCCACCCCTCGTGCTCCCCCTCACGAACCGCGTGCCCCCGGGCACGTCCCGCGGCCGGCAGCCTATCCACGTCGGTACGGTGGGGACGTGCCGGCACGCGGGGGTGCCCCGGACCCCGCACCCGACGGCACCGAGACCGTGGCCGCCGCCAAGGCACGGTGGCGGGAGCGGATCCGGGCGGCGCGGGCGGCGCTGCCGCCGCAGCGCCGCGCCCGGGAGGCCGCGCTGCTCACCGACGCCGTGTTGGCGCTCGCGGCCGCGGTCCCGGGCCCGGTCTGCGCACACCTGCCCGTGGGCGCGGAGCCGTGGTCCGCCGACGGGGTCGAGGCGCTGCGCGCAGCCGGGCACGAGGTGCTGCTGCCGGTGGTCGCGGACCGGGACGGGCCGCTGGACTGGGCGCGCTACACCGGGCCCGGGGACCTGACCCGGGGCCCGTTCGGCCTGCGCGAGCCCGTCGGGCCGCGGCTGGGCCCGGCCGCGGTCGCCCGGGCCGGCCTGGTCCTGCTGCCGGCGCTGGCGGTGGACCGGCGCGGGGTGCGACTGGGCCAGGGCGGCGGCTTCTACGACCGGACGCTGCCGGCGGCCGGCGCGGGCGTGGTCCTGGCGGCCGTGCTCGGCGCCGGTGAGCTGGTCGACGAGCTGCCGACCGCCCCGCACGACCGGCGGGTGGGGCTCGCGCTCCTGCCGGGCGGGCCGACGGTCCTGCCCACCGCGGGATGATCCCGGCCGCCCGAGGCGTTAACCTGGCACTCAAGTCACGAGAGTGCCAGTCGCGGAGGACCACGTGCCGACCTACCAGTACGCCTGCACCGCCTGCGGACACCGCTTCGAGGCCGTGCAGTCCTTCTCGGACTCGTCGCTGACGGACTGCCCGGAGTGCGCGGGCCGGCTGCGCAAGGTGTTCTCCTCGGTCGGCATCGTCTTCAAGGGCAGCGGCTTCTACCGCACGGACAGCCGATCGGGCGGTGGCGACAAGGCCGCGGGCGGCGAGTCGGGTCCGGGCAAGGACGTCCCGGGCAAGGACGGCGGCTCGTCCGGCGGCTCGAAGGAGAGCTCGTCCACCAAGGACGGCGGCTCCTCCGGCGGAGGCACCGAGTCGGCGAAGCCCGACGGCGGCGGCGGCGCGAAGGGCCCGGGGCAGAAGAGCGCGCCCGCGAAGAGCACGGCAGCGGCGGGCTCCGCTTCCTGAGCCCGCACTCGCCGGTGCGACGCCGGCCGGTTCGACCGGCAGGTCGTCGCCGGGTCGTCGGTGGTGGACGGCCACGTCACTCGGAGCGGGTGCCGTCGGGGTAGTGGGTTCCATGCCCGACACCATCCTCGGCCCGGCGACGGGACGGTCGCGGCGAAGGCCTCCGGACGGTGAGTTGTCCCCATGCCGTCCCGGCTGTCCACAGGCCGAACGCGTCGGTCCCGCACCGGAGACCGACCGCCTAGCGTCCCCCGCGACGAGGGGAGGCGCGGATGGCCCGCAGCTCACGATCCGGTCCACGGCCGGCCCGCCGGCCCCGGCGGCTCGCCCCCCGCCCGTACGAGCGCCTGGCCGAGCTCGTGCGCGGCTCGGGCTGGCGTCGCACCGTGGCGCTGCGCCGCGCGGCGGCCGGGATCCTCGCCCTCCTGGCGCTGGTCCTCGCGCTCGTCCCCCCGGAGGCGGGTGCCCCGGTGGTCGTCGCCGCCCGCGACCTCGGTTCGGGCACGGCCCTGACCGCCGCCGACCTCACCGTCGTCATGTGGCCGGCCGCGCTGGTTCCGGCCGGAGCGCTGCGGGCGCCGCAACAGGCCGGCGGGCGGATCCTCGCGGGTGCGGCGCGGGCGGGCGAACCGCTGACGGACGTACGCCTGGTCGGCCCGGAGTCCACCGCCCGGCTCACCGGGCGCGCGGACGCCGCGGCGGTGCCGGTCCGCCTCCCGGACCCGGACGTCGCCGCCCTGCTCCTGCCCGGCAGTCGCGTGGACGTGGTCGCGCCCGGACGCGACGACCGGCCGGTCGTCCTCGCCGCGGACGCCGCCGTGCTCACCGTGCTCGCCGCGGCACCGGACGCGCCCGGGCGGGCACCGCCGGCGCGCCTCGTGCTCGTCGCCCTCCCGCGGGGCGACGCCGCCCGCGTCGCGGCCGCGTCCCTGGCCGAACAGGTCGCCGTTACCCTGCGCTGATCTCCGGGCAGCTACCCCGGGTCGGACGGTCAGGAGGACCGGTGCTCAAGGGCTTCAAGGACTTCATCCTTCGCGGGAACGTGGTGGACCTCGCGGTGGCCGTGGTGGTCGGCGCCGCCTTCACGACGATCGTGACGACGTTCACGAAGGGAATCGTCGAGCCGCTGATCAACGCGGTGACGCCGCCGTCCAGCCCCGGCTTCGGCATCCAGCTGGTCGAGGGGAAGGCCAACACCTACATCGACCTGGCGAGCGTGGTCACCGCGCTGCTGAACTTCCTGATCGTCGCGGCGGTCGTCTACTTCGTGATCGTCCTGCCGTTGAACACGCTCAAGGC
>DASVUG010000029.1:0-9096 GCA_036387155.1 Pseudonocardia sp.
CGGTAGACCGCGTGCACCTCCTCCTGGTCGCACGCCGGCGGGATGCCGCGCAGCCGCCCCGGCGTGGCGGCGGCCAGGTCGGCGGGGGTGAGGTCGGGCAGGCCCACGGCCTTGACCAGCCCGTGGGCGACGTCGACGCGCAGGCCGTCCACGCCGCGGTCGAACCAGAAGCGCAGGACGTCGTCGAAGAACTCGGCGGTGCGCGGGTCGCGCCAGTTCCAGTCGGGCTGCTCGGGAGCGAACAGGTGCAGGTACCACTCCCCGGTGCGGGGTTCGCGGCTCCAGGCGGGGCCGCCGAAGACGCTGGGCCAGTTGTTGGGCGGCTCCGCGCCGCCGGGCCCGCGCCCGGGGGCGAAGTGGAACCGGGCGCGCTCCGGCGAGCCCGGGTCGGCGGCCAGCGCGGCGACGAACAGCGGGTGCGCGGACGAGCAGTGGTTGGGCACGACGTCGACGACGACCCGCAGCCCGAGGGCGTGCGCGCGGTCCAGCAGCCGGTCGAACGCGGCGAGGTTGCCGAACAGCGGGTCGACGTCGCGGTAGTCGGCGACGTCGTAGCCCTGGTCGACCTGCGGGGAGCGCTGGAACGGGGTGAGCCAGACGGCGTCGACGCCGAGCGCGGCGACGTGGTCCAGGTGCGCGGTGATCCCGTCGAGGTCGCCCACACCGTCGCCGTCGGCGTCGGCGAACGACCGCGGGTAGATCTCGTGGACGACGGCGTCGCGCCACCACTGCCCGTCACGCCGCGGCTCTCCCACGCGGGCGATGGTCCCGCACGCCGGTCGGTCCGGCCGGTCGGCGCCACCGGTCCCGGCACGACGGCGTCACGGCCGCGGAGGCCCCGGCCTCACACCACCGTCGCGTGACGCGCGCCGCCGTACCCGATTGATCGACATCCAACCCTCCGCAGCCGGCCGTATCCTCTGCGTCACCGTCGGCGGCGACCGTGCAGCAGGTGCACGGGGTGCGCGCCCGGGAGGAGCTTCGATGACGACCGCGGTGCCGGCCTTCGCCGGCCCCCTGTGCCCCCCGTACCCCACGACGAGCGGCCTGCCCGCCGCCCGCCCCGCCGAGCCCGACGGCTGCGGCACCGTGCTGCGGATCGACGCGCGGTGGCTCGACGCGCCCCGCTCCGGAACACCCCGGGCCGGCGGCGACGACCGCGGCCGCACCGCCGTGCTGCGCATCCACGGCGAGATCGACCTGCTGACCGGCGAGGAGCTGCGCGCGGCGCTGCACGCGTGGCTGCGGTGCGGCGCCGCCACCGTGGTGGTCGACCTGCGCGGGGTGTCGTTCGTCGACTGCGCGGGGCTCGGGCTGCTCGCCGAGGCGCGCCGCCACGCCGACCGGGCCGGCATCCGACTGGAGATCGTCCCGGGGCGCGTCGTCGCCCGCACCGCGGCCCTGCTGGACCGGGCCGCCGTCCTCGAGCTCGCCTGAGCCCCGGCGGCCGCTAGTCGGCCTCGGCGGCCCCGCTGTCGAGGAGGTGGCCGAGCTCCTCCAGGCGGCGGCGCCGGTCGCCCTCGGGCTGGTCCGCGGCGGCGGCGAGGGTCATCGCCCCGAGGCGGCGCAGGAGGTCGGTGAGCACGGCCCCGTCCGGGGCGTCGCTCTCCAGCTCGCCGCGCAGCTCGGCCAGGGCGGCCCCGACCTCCTGCAGCGCAGGGGCGTCGCTGGCGTCGATCCGCTCCTGCCATCGGCGGATCTCCACCAGCGCGCCGGGGATCCCGAGGGCGGCCGGGCCGTCCTTGAGGGCGCTGACGGTGAGCTCCAGGTCGTGCTCGGCCGGGTCGGGCGGCTGCGGGACCACGGGCGCGGGATCGGTCATGCGCCACTGTCTACCCGATCACGGGCCGCCGGATCAGGTCCGTCCGGTCAGGTCCGCCCCCGCGGCGGCACCCCCCGGGCGCCCGGCGCGGGGCGGGACCCGTTTCCGCCTCCGGGCCGGGGGTATCGCGCGGGCATGCAGATCGGCTACAAGCTCGCCGCCGAGGCCTTCGGCCCGCAGGAGCTCATCCGCCAGGCGGTGCTCGCCGAGGCCGCCGGGTTCGACTTCGTCGAGATCAGCGACCACTACCACCCCTGGCTCGACGTGCAGGGCCACTCGCCCTTCGCGTGGACGGTGCTGGGCGCGATCGCGGCGCGGACCGACCGGATCGGGCTGGCCACCGGCGTGACCTGCCCGACGGTCCGCTACCACCCGGCGATCATCGCGCAGGCCGCGGCGACCCTCGCGCTGGTCTCCGACGGCCGCTTCACCCTCGGCGTCGGGTCGGGCGAGCGGCTCAACGAGCACGTCGTGGGCCGCGGCTTCCCGGCCGTCCGGCAGCGCCACGAGCTCCTCCGCGAGGCGCTGGAGATCATCCGGCTGCTGTGGCGGGGCGGCTACCGGTCCTACGACGGCAAGCACCTGCAGCTGGAGGACGCCCGGGTGTTCGACCTGCCCGAGGAGCTCCCGGCCATCGCCGTCGCCGTCAGCGGGAAGGCGTCGGTCGCGCTCGCCGCCGAGCTGGGCGACGGCCTGTTCGTCACCGAGCCGAAGGCCGAGCTCCTCGCGGGCTACCGGGCCGCGGGCGGTACCGGCCCCGCCTACGCCGAGGCGCCGCTGGCGTGGGCGCCCGACGCGCAGACCGCGGCGCAGGCCGTGCTCGAGAAGGCCCGCTGGTCCCTGACCGGCTGGAAGGTGATGAGCGAGCTGCCCAACCCGGTCAACTTCGACGCCGCCAGCTCCTTCGTGCGCGAGGACGACGTGCTCGGCCAGTTCGCGTGCGGTCCGGACGTCGAGCGGCACGTCGAGGTCGTCAAGCAGTTCACGGACGCGGGCTACGACCGGGTCGTGCTCATGAACTCCGGCCCGGACGTCGACGGCTTCGTCGAGTTCTTCTCGACGACGCTGGCCCCGCGCCTGCGGGCGCTGGAGGTGGCCGGGCCGTCCGCGGCGACGGCGGTCAAGGGCGCCGTCGCGGGCGCCGTCCGGGCCGCCACCTCGTAGGGCGCGACCTCCGAGGGCGGCGGGGACCACGGCCGCCGACCCGGCCACGGCCCCGCCGACCCGACCGGCCCCGCCCGGGCCGTTGCGCGCGCAGCGCGGGCGACACCCCTACGGTGGGGGGGTGAGCGAGCTGCCCGAGGAGGCGACGGCACCGGCGGACGCCGACGTCGAGCTCGACGACCCTGTCGACGGGCCCTCCGGCAAGCCTGCGGGCCGTGACGTCTACTGGTTCGTGGGCGGCCCGCTCGACGGGCGGGTGCACACGCGCGACCCGAGCGACGCGGCGCCGCCCGTCGTCCGGCACACCCACCTGCACGACGGCCCGAAGATCGTGCACCTCTACGACCTGCACGGGGTCGCGGGGCACGGCGGCGAGTACCGCCTGCGGCCGGAGACGCTGCCGGAGGGATGAGACCGGGGAAGCCGGTCCCAGCCGTCCCGTCGAGCCACAGGCCCCGGTCTCATCCCCCCGGTGCCCGAGGGGTAGGACCGGGAAGTCGGTCCGGCCCGTCCCGTCGAGCCCGAGGGCCCGGTCTCCTCCCCGCTACTTCAGCCCGGTGCGGGCCAGGCCGGAGACGAACGACCGCTGGGCCAGGACGAACAGCAGCAGCACCGGCAGCGACGACAGCAGCGCCCCCGACATCAGCGCCGGGTAGTCCGTGGCGTACTGGCCCTGCAGGAACGCCAGCCCCACGGGCAGCGTGTAGAGGTCGGGGTCGCGCAGCACCACCAGCGGCAGGGCGAACTCGTTCCAGCGGTACATGAACGTCACCACGACCAGCACCGCGATCAGCGGCCGGCACAGCGGCAGCACCACCGACCACAGGATCCGCAGCTCGCCGGCGCCGTCGAGGCGCGCGGCCTCCAGCATCTCGTCGGGCAGGGTCAGCAGGAACTGGCGGGTGAGGAACACCCCGAACGCCTCCGCCGCCCGCGGGACGATCACCGCCCAGAACGAGTTCACCCAGCCGATCCGGGCGATCAGGTCGAACTGCGGGATGAGCACGACCTCGGCGGGGATCATCAGCGTGGCCACCACGAACAGCGACACCAGCGCCTTGCCCGGGAACTCCTGCTTGGCCAGCACGTAGCCGGCCAGCAGGCTCAGCACCACGCTCAGGGCCACCGCGACGGTGGCGATCGCGAACGAGCTGAGGATCCACGGGCCGACCGAGTACTCGGTGAACGCCGTGCGGACCCCGTCCAGGGTCGGTGACGTCGGGACCAGCGGGACGCGCCCCTCGCGCACGGCGTCGGCGGGCGAGACGGCGGTGACGGCCATCCAGTACAGCGGGAACACCCACACGGCCGCGAGCAGCAGCACGGCGACGAACCGGGCCGCGGTCGCGCCGCGCGTCGGCCGCACCCCCGACGGCCGCGGCGCGGCGTCGACCGGAGCCGGCAGGGAGACGGCGGCGCTCACAGGTCCGCCTCCGTCCGCGCCTGGGCCCGCCACCACAGCACCGTCCCCACCAGGACCACGACGAAGACCGTGACCCCGATGGCGGAGCCGTAGCCCTGGGCGCGGGCGGCGAAGCCCTGCGCGTAGGAGTAGGTGACCAGGAGCTCCGTGGCGTGCTGCGGCCCGCCCTTGGTCATCACGTAGACGACGTCGAAGGTCCGGAACGTCTCGATCACCATGATCACGGCCAGGAAGAACGTGGTGGGCCGCAGCTGCGGCAGCACGACGTACCGCAGCCGCTGCCAGCGCCCGGCCCCGTCGAGGGTCGCGGCCTCGATGAGCTGCTGCGGCACCTCCTGCAGCGCCGCCAGGTAGACGATCACCGCGAGGCCCGACCGCGCCCACACGAGCATGACCAGCACGGAGACCATCGCCGCACCGGACGACGACTGCCAGGCCACGCCGTCCGAGCCGAGCGCCCGCAGGGCCCGGTTCACCACGCCCACGTTCTCGTCGAAGATCCAGTGCCCGGTCATCGCGACGACCACCCCGGAGATGACGTACGGGGCGAGGAACAGCGCCCGGAAGACCGGGCGGCCCGGCAGGTTGCGCAGCAGCAGCGTCGCGAGCCCGAGGCCCGAACCCAGGACCAGCGGCACGGAGACCACCGTGAGCAGCACGGTGTTGCCCGTGGCCCGCCAGAAGACCGGGTCGGCGAGCATGTCGCGGTAGTTCGCCAGCCCGACGCCGCGCGCCGCCCCGATGCCGGTCGCGTCGGTCAGCGACGTCGTGAAGGCGCCGAGGAGCGGGTAGGCGAGGAACACCGCGAAGATCACCAGGACCGGCGCGAGCATCAGGTACGCGCTGGCCGTCCGGCCCCGGCCTCCCGGCCGCCCCGGACGGACGAGCTTCCCGGGCGGGCCCGCGCTCGCGACGTCCCCGGCCGTCGTGACGCTCATCCTCGTCCTCCGCTCACCACACGCCCGCGCCGCGGACGGCCGCTCACCGCACTCCCTCGCTGCGCTCGGTCGGCCCAGGGAGTTCCGGCACAGCGCGACAGCGCTGGGACACCTGTTCGCTCGCCGGCTCGCTCACCGCTTGATCGCCCGGTCCACCGACCCGACGAGGTCGCCCACCACGGCGGCGTCGGGGTCCGCGCCCAGGAAGGCCCGGTCCAGCCCGTCGCGCAGCTCGGTGGTGATCCGCGCAGCCGCGGGCACCGTGACCTGCTCGACCAGCTCGGGCCGGATCGCGGTGGCCTGCTGCACGTAGCGCGCCATCGCGTCCGGGGCGACGGTGTAGCGCAGCGCGGCGGCGTCGAGGTCGGTCCGGGTGGGCAGCACCGTCGTCGCGGAGCAGAACTGCGCCATGCGGTCCCGGTCGACGCACCACGCCAGGAACTCCAGCGCCTGCGCCTGGCGCGGCCCGGCGGTGGCGACCAGCGCGTTGCCGCCCAGGTCGGCCGAGGCGACGGCGTCGCGCGGCAGCGGCACGGCCTGCCACGGGAAGTCGACGGCGCTGATCGACTCCAGCAGGAAGTCCCCGACGAAGGCCATGGCGACGGTCTGGGTGGTGAACAGGTCCGAGGCGTCGGTGCCGGTGGTGGAGCTCGTCGGCGGGGCGAGCCCCTCGGTGAAGAACGACCGGGTGAACGCCGTCGCGCGCGCCAGGCCCGGGTCGGTGGCGGGGGCGGCGGCGCGCAGGTCCGCGGCGAGCAGCCGCCCGCCGGCCTGGTCCACCCAGTTCAGCCACCGGTAGGCCCCGGCGTTCTGCCAGTTGACGGCGAAGGGGTACCGGCCGGGCCGGCTCGCCTTGATCCGCCGCGCCGCGTCGGCGAACTCGTCCCACGTCCACGCCTGCGACGGCTCGGCGGGCAGGGCGCCCAGGCCCGCCTCCTGCGCGGCGTCGGTGTTGACCAGCAGCATCGAGGTGTCGGTGTGGTGCGGGACGCCGAACGCGCCGGCGTCGTCGGAGACGGCGCTGCGGAAGGCGGGGGTGAACGGGGCCAGGGCGTCGGGCCCGGGCCGGGCCAGCACGCCGGCCGCGGCGTAGAAGCCGGCGTCGTTGTAGGTCACGCGGAAGACGTCGGGCGCGGCGCCCGCGCGCAGGCCGGTGTCGACGCTGGTCGTCGCCTGGCTGAACGGGACGACCTGCACCTGCACCGGAACGCCCGTGGCCTCGCGGAACCCGTCGGCGAGCGCGGTGAACGCGGCCTGCTCGGCGCTGCCCGCCCAGACGGTGCACAGCACGACGTCGTCGGGCACCGAGCGGGCCGCGCCCACCCGGAACCCCGCGCACGCGGCCGCACCCCACCCGAGCCCCGCCCCGATCGTCGCCAGCGCCGCGCGCCGGGGCAGGTACGTCACCCCGGACAGGTACACCGACCCCGGTTCCGGCGAACCCCGCCCGGGCCGTACGCCGCCCGTTCGGACCAGCGGGACCGGTACCGGCCGGGCCGCCGGGGGCGCCCTGCGTACTGGCACCCCCCACCCGGTGGTGGTGGCCGCACCCCGGGGTCCCGGGCGGCCGGGCAGGTTCCCGGGGGACCGGGAGTTTCCCCGGTCCGCCCGAGGGCCGGCACTTCCTACGGTCATCCCGACCACCCGGCACCACCCGCAGCACCACCGTCGGAAGGGCCCCCACCGTGTCCTGCCCCACCGTCCTCGGCAGCACCGTCCCCGACACCACCGCCCACGACACCACCGCCCACGACACCACCGCCCGCGACACGACCGTCCCCCGCGGCATCGACCGCCCCGCCCGTCCGGCGTGCGGCGCGCACCGCCGGCCCGACCACGGGCACGGGCTCGGGCGGGAGGTGGCCCTCGCCGAGCTCGTCGACGCCGCCCGGGGCGGGTGCCCCGGGGCGTGGCGGGCCGTGGTCGGGCGCTTCGACGACGGCCTGCACGCCATCGCCCGCGGCTACGGCCTCGACGCCGCGTCCGTCGACGACGCCGTCCAGCAGACGTGGCTGGCCGCCGTCACGCACCTGGCGGCGCTGCGCGAGCCGGCCGCGCTCCCGGGCTGGCTGCGCAGCATCCTGCACCGCGAGTGCCTGCGGGTGGTCACCCGCAGCAGCCGCGAGGTCCCGACGCGCGAGGACCACCTCGGCGACGTCGTCGGCGACGCGCGAGTCGCGCTGCGGGCCGCGCCGCCCCGGCGCCCCGAGGACGAGGCGATCCGGCGCGCGCAGGTGGCGGCGCTGCGCGAGGCGGTGCGCCGGCGGCTCTCGGCCCGCGAGCAGCAGCTGATGACGCTGCTCACCGACGACCAGGAGCCCTCCTACGCCGAGATCGCCCGCACGCTGGGGCTGCCGGTCGGCAGCATCGGGCCCACCCGCGCCCGCTGCCTGGCCAAGCTGCGGCCGCTGCTGGGGGAGGTCGCCGGCTGACCCGACGGCCGGGCCGCGACCGGGCCGCGAAGGACCTCGGCGGGACGTCCTGCCGTCGGTACGCTGCCGGATTGTGCCCACGGCGACCGTGCTGATCGGGCGCGACGCGGAGCGCGACCGGCTGCACGCCGTCCTGGCGGACGTCTCGGCCGGCGCCCCGCGCGCGCTCGCGATCCGCGGCGACCCGGGCGTCGGCAAGACGCGCCTGCTGGACGCGGCCGTCGCCGCGGCGCGCGCCCCCGACCCGCCGTCCCCGGTCGGCCCGGCGCCGGACCCCGGCCGGCCCGGGGCGGGGCGCCCGGCGTTCCGCGTCATCCGGTTCGCCGCCCACGAGGCGGAGAGCGAGATCCCCTACGCCGCGCTGTCGCTGCTGCTGGGTCCGCTGCTCGACGGCATCGCGGGCCTGCCGCGCCCGCAGGCCGCGGCGCTGGAGGGTGCGCTGAACCTCGGCCCGGGCTCCGGGGACCGGCTGGGCGTCGCCGCCGCCACCCTCGGGCTGCTCGCGCAGGCGGCCGAGGAGCGCCCGCTGCTGCTCGCCGTCGACGACGCGCACTGGCTGGACGTACCGACGCTGGAGGCCCTGGTCTTCTCGGTGCGCCGGTTGCGCGCCGAGCCGGTCGGCGTGCTGCTCACCGCCCGCTCCCCCGCCGACACCGCGCCGCCGGTCGAGCGCTGGCTCGCCGGGCTGCCGGAGCTGCTCGTGCGCGGGCTGGACCTGGGGGCGGCGCGCCGGCTGGTCGCGACGCCGCTCACCCGGGCGACGTGGGAGGCCACGGCGGGCAACCCGCTGGCCCTGCTGGAGCTGCGGGCCGCGGGGGCGCCCGCCCTGCCGGTCGAGCCGGTCCGGCTGAGCACCCGCCTCGTGCGCGCCTACGAGCGGCGCCTCGGCGGGCTGCCCGAGGCGACCCGGCGGGCGCTGCTGCTCGTCGCCGTCGCGGGCAGCGCGGACGACGCCGTCGTCGAGGCCCTGGCCGAGCAGGGGCTGGGCGTGGGCGACCTCGAGCCCGCGGAGGCCGCGGACCTGCTGGGCCGCGACGACCTCGACCACCGCGACGGCCGGGCCGTCGAGACCTCGGGGCCGCGCTTCCGCCACCCGCTGATCCGCAGCGCCGTCTACCACGCCGCCGCGCCGGGCCGCACACGCGCCGCGCACCGGGCGCTGGCCGCGGTCCACGGCCGCCGGCCCGGCCCCGTGGCGGCCGAGCGGCGGGCGTTCCACCTGGCCGCGGCCACCCCCGGCCCGGACGAGGACGTCGCGGCGCAGCTCACCGCCGCCGCCCGCGCCGCCGCGGCCCGCAACGGCCACGTCACGGCCCT
>DASVUG010000030.1:0-1564 GCA_036387155.1 Pseudonocardia sp.
GTCCGCCCCGTGACGGGCGCGCGCCGGACCGCCCCGGTACGCGCGGCCCGCAGCCATGGCCGTCGGGTCCGCGGCGGCGGACATGGAACCGGCCCTCCCTCGTCCGGGGTGATCACGGACGGGGGAGGGCCGGGCGTTCGGGGGGTCGTCGGGTCAGCCGGCGAGCAGCTCCAGGTGACCGGCGGGGGTGAGCCGGGCGGGCACGCGCTGCCCGACGCCCGCCGGCCGGGCGCCGGCGATGAGGCCGGCGTGGGCCAGGCGCCGCGCGGCCGGCTGGTCGCAGCAGCAGCGGCCGTCGACGAGCAGGTCCGGCTCCGACCCGCCGAGCAGCTCGGCGGTCCCGCCCGCGACCGCGCGCAGGATGGCGCGGTCGCGGTGGGTCAGGGGCGCCGTCACCGGACCGGTCCCGTCCGCGTGGGGTCCGCCGCGGTGCGTGCGGTCGGCAGCGCGGCCACGGGCAGCAGGAACCAGTGCCGCACCAGGCACCGGATCTTGACGTGCTCCACGGGGCCGTCCGTGCTCGGCAGCGCGAAGCGGTCCACGACCTCGGCGGGTGCGGCGCACTCCGGGCACACCACCAGGTCCAGGTCGTCCTCGCGGTGGGTCGCGTGGTCGTCGGTCATGTCCTCCACCTCCTGCCACGGATCGTCCGGGCGGCGGGGCCGCGGGTCGCGGTCGCCGGAGCGGCCCGGATGTGGAAAAAGGAGGCCTGGAACCGCCCGGTCGATGCGCCCGCTGGCACTAGACTTCGCACTTCCCCGAGCCCGGAGGTCAGACGTGTCGGAGCCGGAGCCCGGCGAGTTCGTCGCGCGGCTCTCGCCGGCGGACGTCGCCGAGCTCATGCGCCGCGGCCGGCGGCGGCAGTACCCGCAGGGCGCCTCGCTGTACCTGGAGGGCGAGTCGTGCTCCACGGTGATCGTCGTGCTGTCCGGGCGGGTCAAGGTCCTCTCCCTCACCGAGGAGGGCGAGGAGGTCCTGCTGGCCGTCCGCGGGCCGGGCGCGCTGCTCGGGGAGCTGTCGGCGGTGGACGGGGCGCCGCGCAGCGCGTCGATCGCGGCGCTGGAGCCCGTCGTCGCACTCGTGGTGCCGACCAAGGCCTTCGTCGACTTCCTCCGCAGCCACGGCGACGCCGCGATCGCGCTGCTCCAGCTGATCACCGGGCGGCTGCGCGACGCGGACCGCAAGCGCGTGGAGGTCGCGGCCTTCGACATCCCCGCGCGGGTGGCCCGCCGGTTGGTCGAGCTGGCGGATCGCTTCGGCGAGCCGGACGCGCGCGGCGTGCGCATCGCGGTCGCGCTGTCCCAGGACGAGCTCGCCGGGTACGTGGGCGCCTCCCGCGAGGCCGTCGCCAAGGCGCTGCGGGTGCTGCGCGACCGCGGCCTGGTGAGCACCGGCCGGCGCACCCTGACGGTGCTGGACCCCGACGGCCTGCGGCGACGGGCAGGCACGTGACCGAGCTTGCGAGGTCACTATTCAACACAGCAGCGCTGGTCGCGGCGCTGCCGAGCGTCAGCGAGGTGGCGACGTGAGCGCGCCGCCGGTCGAGCACCCGGCGCCGCCGGGC
>DASVUG010000031.1:0-11733 GCA_036387155.1 Pseudonocardia sp.
GCCGGAAGCCCCGGCCCCGCAGCACCCGCGTGCGGGCCGGGCGCCGCGGCGCGGGTGCCGGTGCGGCCGCCGGCGGGTGCGCCGCGGGCTCGGGTACGGGCACCGGCTGCACCCGTCCCGGCGGCGTCGACACGGCTTGCAGGCTACGACAGATGGCTCGGGGTGTCGGCCCCCGGCAGGCACGCGTGCGCCGCCGTCCGGATGCAACGATGGACAGGTGGTGGACGAGCGCTCGAACTCCCGGGTCGGTCCCGGGACGCTGCTGGTGGCGGCGCCGGGGCTGCTCGACCCGAACTTCCGCCGGACCGTGGTCTACGTCGTCGAGCACCGCGAGCGCGGCAGCCTCGGCGTCGTCCTGAACCGCCCCAGCGAGGTGGCGCTGCACGACGTGCTGCCGGCGTGGGCCCCGCTGTCGTCGCGGCCCCCGTCGGTGTTCGTCGGCGGGCCGGTCGACGCGAAGACCGCCCTGTGCCTGGCCGCGCTGCGCACCGGCCAGCGGCCGAACGGGAACGACGGGCTGGTCCCGGTGAGCGGCCCGGTCGCGCTGGTGAACCTCGACGGCGACCCCGCAGCGCTCGCGCCGCGCGTGCGCGGCCTGCGGGTCTTCGCGGGGTACGCCGGCTGGGACGCGGGCCAGCTGGCCGGCGAGATCGGGCGCGGCGACTGGTTCGTCGTGCCGGCGCTGCCCGACGACGTCCTCACCGGCCGGGGCCCGGACCTCTGGTCGCGGGTGCTCCGCCGCCAGGGCGTCCCGCTCGCCCTGCTGGCGACCTTCCCGCTGGACGCCCGGCACAACTGAGCGCGGCGCCCGGGCGGCTGCGCGCCTGGTCGGACGGTGCCGCGCGCCCGGTCAGGACGGGCGCGGGGCGTCGCGGTCCGCGGGGGGCGCCGCCGCCGGCGGCCGGCAGCCCGCAACCAGGTCGCAGCCGGCGCAGACCCCCGCGCAGGACGCCGCCACCGGTGCCGGTGCCCGCACCGCGGCCCGGTCCCCGAGCGCGCCGCCCAGGCCCGTCAGCCCCAGCATCCCGGCCGTCGCGACCACGAGGACCGTCCACGCCACCGCGTCCGGCCCGCCGGCGAGCAGCACGGCCCCGCCCACGAGCGCGACCGCGCCGGCCGCGCCGAGCGGCGCCGCCGCCACCCGGTTGGCCAGCGCGAACGCCTCGTCCGACGCCAGCGTGCGGCCGGTCCGCACACCCGCCCAGGGGTTGCGTCGCAGCCGGCCGCTGCCGCCGAGCACGGCGACGGCGATGAGCCCGGCGGCGGCGAGCAGGAGGGCGCAGCCGAGGACGAGGCGGACGGGGGTCGGCACCCGACCAGCGTAGCGGCGGCGCTACCCTGGCGACGTGGCCCGCGAGCTCCTCCTTCGCCCGCCGCGCCGGCGCTGACACGAGCGTTCCCGGTGCGGCGACCCCTCCTGCCCCTGCGGCACGGGGGGTCCGTTGTTTTCCGGGCCCATTTGGTTCTGCACGAGCCCCACCCGAGGTGAGACCCATGAGTACGGACACCGACGCCGTCGCGGCCGGCGGGGGCGGCGCAGCCGCGGACCGGCCGGCGTTCCGCTACGACGCCGCGCTGGCCGAGCGCATCGAACGCCGCTGGCAGGAGCGGTGGGAGCGCGAGGGCACGTTCCGCACGCGGACCCCCGAGCCGGGCGACCCGAGCCCGGGGGACAAGGTCTACCTGCTGGACATGTTCCCCTACCCGTCGGGCGCGGGGCTGCACGTCGGGCACCCGCTGGGCTTCATCGGCACGGACGTGCTCGGCCGCTACCTGCGGATGACCGGCCACAACGTGCTGCACGCGATGGGCTTCGACGCCTTCGGCCTGCCCGCCGAGCAGTACGCGGTGCAGACCGGGACGCACCCGCGCACCACCACCGAGGCCAACATCGCCCGCTACCGCGAGCAGCTGCGCCGCCTCGGCCTGGCCCACGACGACGACCGCTCGGTGGCGACCACGGACGTCGGGTTCTACCGCTGGACCCAGTGGATCTTCCTGAAGATCTACGGCTCCTTCTACGACGAGGAGCAGGGCCGGGCGCGCCCGATCGCGGAGCTGGAGGCGGAGCTCGCCGCCGGCACCCGGCCGACACCGGACGGGCGGCCGTGGGCGGAGCTGGACGACGTCGAGCGGCGCCGGGTCGTCGACTCGTTCCGGCTGGCCTACGTCTCCGAGGCGCCGGTCAACTGGTGCCCGGGCCTGGGCACGGTGCTGGCGAACGAGGAGGTCACCGCCGACGGTCGCAGCGAGCGCGGCAACTTCCCCGTGTTCCGCCGCAGCCTCAAGCAGTGGATGATGCGGATCACCGCCTACGCGGACCGGCTGGCCGCGGACCTGGACCGGCTGGACTGGCCGGACTCGGTCAAGGCGATGCAGCGCAACTGGATCGGCCGCTCCGAGGGCGCCCGCGTCCGTTTCCCGGTCGTCGGCGCGCCGGCCGAGATCGAGGTCTTCACCACCCGCCCGGACACGCTGTTCGGCGCCACCTACATGGTGCTCGCCCCCGAGCACCCGCTGGTCGACCGGATCGTCCCCGGCGCCTGGCCGGTCGACACCGACCCGCGGTGGACGGGCGGCGCGACGACCCCGGGCGACGCCGTCGCCGCCTACCGGGCGGCCGCCGCGCGCAAGACGGACCTGGACCGCCAGGAGAACAAGGAGAAGACCGGCGTCTTCACCGGCGCCGTCGCCATCAACCCGGTGAACGGGCAGGCGATCCCCGTCTTCGTCGCCGACTACGTCCTGATGGGCTACGGCACCGGCGCGATCATGGCGGTGCCCGGCCAGGACCAGCGCGACTGGGACTTCGCCGAGGCCTTCGGGCTGCCGATCGTCCGCACGGTCGAGCCGCCCGCGGGCTGGGAGGGGCAGGCCTACGTCGGGGAGGGCCCGGCGGTCAACTCGCGCAACGACGAGGTCAGCCTGGACGGGCTGGGGGTCGCCGAGGCCAAGCGGGCGATCACGGACTGGCTGGTCGCGAAGGGCGCCGGGCAGGCGACGGTGCAGTACAAGCTGCGCGACTGGCTGTTCTCCCGGCAGCGCTACTGGGGGGAGCCGTTCCCGGTCGTCTGGGACGACCACGGCCCGGTGCCGCTGCCCGAGGACCGCCTTCCGGTCGTCCTGCCCGACGTCGCGGACTACTCGCCGAAGACCTACGACCCCGACGACGCGGACACCGAGCCCGAGCCGCCGCTGTCCCGCGCGGCGGAGTGGGTGGACGTGGAGCTGGACCTCGGGGACGGCCCGCGGCGGTACCGCCGCGAGACGAACACGATGCCCCAGTGGGCCGGTTCGTGCTGGTACTACCTGCGTTACCTGGACCCGCACGACGACAAGGCCTTCTGCGCGCCGCAGATCGAGCGGTACTGGATGGCGCGCGACCCGGACCGCCCGGGCGACCCCGGCGGGGTCGACCTGTACGTGGGCGGGGTCGAGCACGCGGTCCTGCACCTGCTGTACGCCCGGTTCTGGCACAAGGTGCTGTACGACCTGGGCGAGGTCTCCTCGGAGGAGCCGTTCCGGCGGCTGTTCAACCAGGGCTACATCCAGGCCTACGCCTACACCGACGCCCGCGGCGCGTACGTGCCGGCCGAGGAGGTCGTGGAGGGCCCGGACGGCGGTTTCACGTGGAACAACGCGCCCGTCACCCGGGAGTACGGGAAGATGGGCAAGTCGCTGCGCAACGTCGTGACCCCGGACGAGATGTGCGAGCGCTACGGCGCCGACACCTTCCGGCTCTACGAGATGTCGACGGGGCCGATGGAGGTCTCGCGGCCGTGGTCGACGCGCGACGTCGTCGGGTCGCAGCGCTTCCTGCAGCGCGTGTGGCGCAACCTGGTCGACGAGGCGACCGGCGCATCGCGGGTCACCGACGAGGAGCCGGACGCCGCGACGCTGCGGGCGCTGCACCGCGCGATCGCCGGGGTGCACGCCGACTTCCGCGCGCTGCACTACAACACCGCGGCCGCCAAGCTGATCGAGCTGAACAACCACCTGACCCGCCGGGGCGGCCCGGTGCCGCGCGCCGTCGCCGAGCCGCTGGTGCAGATGCTGGCGCCGCTGTGCCCGCACGTCGCCGAGGAGCTGTGGTCCCGGCTGGGGCACGAGGGCTCGCTGGCGCACGGGCCGTTCCCGGTGGCCGAGGAGCGGTGGCTCGCCGCCGAGTCGGTCGAGTACCCGATCCAGGTCAACGGCAAGGTGCGCGGGCGGGTCACGGTGGCGGCCGACGTCGACGGGGACGCGGTGCAGGCGGCGGCCCTGGCCGACGAGAAGGTCGTGGCGGCGCTGGCCGGCCGGCCCCCGCGCAAGGTCATCGTGGTGCCGGGCCGCCTGGTCAACGTCGTGGTCTGACCCCGGCGGCGTCCGTCGGGCCGGGTCCGTGGGTGCACGCACCGACGGACCCGTCCGCCGACGCGGTGGCCGCGTTGATGACGGCGTCGAGCCGGTCGCGGGCCTCCGCGAGCTGCGCGGCCTGCCGGTCGATGCGGTCCCGCTCGGCCGTGAGCAGGGTCAGCTGCTCGGGGGTGACGATCCCGGTGTGCACGCACGGCAGCAGCTCCGCGATCACCCGGCTGGGCAGCCCGGCCGCGTAGAGCTGCTGGATGAGCCGGACGCGCTCGACGGCGGCCTCGGTGTAGTGCCGCTGCCCGCCGGCGCTGCGCTCGGCCGGCAGCAGGTTGCGCTCCTCGTAGTACCGCAGCGCCCGGGGGCTCACCCCCGCCGCCGCGGCGACCTCCCCGATCCGCACGGCGCCTCCTCGATCACGTCACACGTCCTTGACCCTCACGTCAACGTCAGATTCTACGGTGACGACGTCGGACCCGCCGGGTCCGACCACCGCCACCGCACGTGAGGACCGCATGACCACGCCGTCTGCCCACGCCCTGTTCCGCCCGCTCCGGATCGGGTCGCTGGACCTGCCCAACCGCATCGTCATGGCCCCGATGACCCGCGCCTTCTCCCCGGGCGGGGTGCCGGGCGAGGACGTCGCGGCCTACTACCGCCGGCGCGCCGAGAACGGCGTCGGGCTGATCGTGTCCGAGGGCACCTTCATCGACCGGCCCGCCTCCGGCAACCACCCCGACATCCCGCGGATCCACGGCGCCGCCGCGCTCGCCGGCTGGCAGCGGGTCGTCGACGAGGTCCACGCCGCGGGCGGCCGGATGGCCGCCCAGATCTGGCACGTCGGCGCCGTCGCCAACCCCGGTACCGAGTGGGTGCCCGCCGCGCCGGTGGAGAGCCCGTCGGGCCTGGAGGCACCCGGGGTCCCCCGCGGCGTCGCGATGGACGAGGAGGCGATCGCCGACATCGTCGACGCGTTCGGTCGCGCCGCGGCCGACGCCCGGCGGCTCGGGTTCGACGCCGTCGAGATCCACGGCGCGCACGGCTACCTGCTCGACCAGTTCCTCTGGAGCGGCACGAACCGGCGCGCGGACCGCTACGGCGGGGCGAGCCTGACCGAGCGCTCCCGGTTCGCCGTGGAGGTCGTCCGCAGCGTCCGCCGCGCCGTCGGTCCGGACCTCCCGGTCTCCCTGCGGGTGTCGCAGTGGAAGCAGCAGGAGTTCACCGCGCGGCTCGCCCACACCCCGGAGGAGCTGGGGGACTGGCTGGTGCCCCTGGTCGAGGCGGGCGCGGACGTCCTGCACTGCTCGCAGCGCCGGTTCTGGGAGCCGGAGTTCCCCGAGATCGACGGGGAGGGGGGCCTCAACTTCGCCGGGTGGGCCAAGAAGCTCACCGGGGCGACGACGGTCAGCGTCGGCTCGGTCGGGCTGTCGGGCGACTTCCTCGGTGCCTTCGCCGGCGAGCACTCGCAGCGGGCGGGCCTGGACGACCTCCTCGACCGGATGGACCGCGACGAGTTCGACCTCGTCGCCGTCGGCCGCGCGCTCCTCAGCGACCCGGCGTGGGTCGCGAAGGTGCGCGCCGGCGACACGGCGGGCCTGCGCGACTTCGACCCCGCCGCCCTGACCCGGCTGGCGTAGCCGCGGCGGGACCCGCGCCTCCGGCCGGCCCCCCGGGTCACCCGGATGGGTCGGCCGACCGGGCGGGGCGGCGGGCGCCGGGGCCGCGCCACTGGTTCGCCCGCTCGTTGCGGCTCGCCCGCTCCGCGGTCTCGGCGACGCGGCGGGCCCGGGTCTCGGGCCGGCGGGCCTGCACGATCCACTCCAGGATGCCGCGCTTGACCGAGCGCGGGAACGCCTCCCAGTGCTCCCGCGCCGGCGGGTGGGCCGCGAACGCGGACGCGAGGTCGTCCGGGACGACCAGGTCCTCGACGGCGTCGAGCAGCGTCCACGAGCCGTCGGCCTTCGCGGCCTCGACCACCGCGAGACCGGCGGGCGCCATCAGCCCCGCGGCCTGGAGCCGCTCGACGCGCTGCTTGTTCGGCCGCGACCACCCGCTGCGCGGTTTGCGCGGGGCGAACCACAGCATGGTGCGGGCCTCGTCGAGCGCCCGGCCCAGGCTGTCCACCCAGCCGAAGCACAGCGCCTGCTCCACGGACTCGTCGTAGGTGATCCGCGGCCCGCCCGAGCCGGCGCGCCAGGTCACCAGCCACACCCCGTCCGGCCGGCCGTGGTGCTCGGCCAGCCAGGCCCGCCAGCCCGCCACCGAGTCCGGCTGCACGCGGTCCCCGTCCACGCGGTTCCCGTTCACGTCGGCCCCAGCTCCCGGGCGTACCCGCGGACGCGGTCCGCGCTCGCGGTCAGGTAGCGCCGGATGGCGTCCTGCTCGGCGGGGGTGAAGGTGGCGGCGAGCCGCTCCAGGTCGTCGAACAGCGGCGCCAGCTCCCCGAGCATGCGCGCCACCGCGGACTCGTCGGGCTCGAGGACGATCCGGCGGCGGTCGTCGGCGGCGCGGCGGCGGTGCAGGTGCCCGGCCCGCTCGAGGCGGTCGGCCAGCTCGGTCCCGGAGCCGCTGGAGATCCCGAGCCGGGCGGCCAGCTCGACCGGCCCGAGGGGCCGGTCGGCGGTCAGCACGTGCGTCATCGCGGTGTAGTCCAGCGCGCGCAGGGCGAGCCGGGCGGCGAGCGCCCGGTCCAGCTCGGCCTGGGCGCGCTGCAGGTCCCGCGCGGCCCACAGCACCTCCGACGCCGTGACGCGGCCGCGCTCGCGCTGCTCCACGTCGGGTTGCGATCGCTCCGCCACGGAGGCATAGTAGCAACCACAAAGCTCCGAAACGGAGCTACTCGGAGACGGAGTAGAACGATGCCGGGATCGACGGTCGTGGTCGGCGGGGGCCCCGCCGGCGTGCTGCTGACCTACCTGCTGGCCCGGGCCGGGCTGCAGGTGACGCTGCTGGAGTCGCGGCGCGACTTCGACCGCCGGTTCCGCGGCGACACCCTGGCGCCGTCGGTGCTGGACTACCTCGACGACCTCGGCCTGGCCGCGCCGCTGCTGGCCGAGATCCCGCACGGCCGTGCGCACGCCTTCCGCTGGCACACCCCGTCGCGCACCTACACCCTCGCCGACTACCGCAGCGCCAGCCGGCGCCACGGGTACTACGCCCTCATCCCGCAGGCGAAGTTCCTGCCCTGGCTCGCCGCCCGCGCGCAGGAGCGCGGGGCCGAGGTGCTGATGAGCGCGCGCTTCCGCGACCTGCTGCGCGACGACGACGGGCGGGTCGTCGGCGTCGAGTACACCCGCGACGGCGCCGTGCACCGGCTGGCCGCGGACGTCGTCGTCGCCGCGGACGGCCGCTCGTCGAAGGTGCGCCAGGTCTCCCGGATCACGCCGACCGAGCTCGGCGCGCACCTGGACATGCTCTGGTTCGCCGTGCCGCGGCGGCCCGACGACCCGGCGCTCTCCGGGCTCGACGCGTTCTCCCGGCCCGGCATGACGATCGCCGTGCTCGGGCAGGGCGACTCCTGGCAGATCGGGTACGACATCCCGGCGGGGACGTTGTCGGAGGTCCGGGAGCGGGGCGTCGCGCCCGTCGTGGACGGGGTCACCGCCGCGCTGCCCTGGCTCGGCGACCGCCTCGCCGCGCTGACCGACGTCAACCAGCTCACGCTGCTCCCGGTGCGGATCACCACGGTGGACCGCTGGACCGAGCCGGGCCTGCTGCTCGTCGGCGACGCCGCCCACGTGATCTCGCCGGTCGGCGGCAACGGCATCAACTTCGCCCTCGCCGACGCCGCGGAGGCGGCGAACCGGCTGGTCGGACCGCTGAGCGCGAGCCCGGTCGACCCCGAACGGGTCGACGCCGCCCTGCGGGGCGTCGAGGAGGTCCGGCGGCCGGCGGTGGAGCGCGAGCAGTCGTCGCAGGTGCGCATCGAGGAGCAGAGCATCCGGATGCTGCGCGACCGCGACCCCCGACCGCCGGGGTTCCTCCGGCTGGTCGCGTGGGTTCCCGGGCTGCCCCGGCTCATCGGCCGGCGCTCGCGCGTCGCGATCCCGCAGCCCGTCGCCGCCATCCGCGGCGCGGCATGATCACACCCGGCGCGCGGTCGTGAACGGCATGCGGCCGATGTCGGAGATCTGGACCGGTTTGCGGCTGCTGCTCGCGTGCACGACCTTGCCGTTGCCGATGTAGATGGCCACGTGGCTGACCGGCCGGTAGAAGAAGACCAGGTCGCCGGGCTGCAGCGCCGAGCGCGGCACGGCCGTCCCGACCTGTGACATGGCCCGGCTGGACCGGGGCAGCGACGTCCCGCCGCTGCGGTAGGCCCAGGTCACCAGGCCCGAGCAGTCGAAGGCGGACGGCCCGGCCGCGCCGTAGCGGTAGGGCGCGCCGACCTTGCCCAGCGCCCGTTGCAGGGCCGCGCCACGGGCGGCCGCCGGCGCCGCGGCCGCACGCGGCGTCGGGAGCGCGGCGGGGCGGGACGCGGCGGTGAGCCGGACCGGCGTGGCGGTGTCGGGGGCCCGCCCGGCCGTCGCGGTCGCGGTGGGCACGGCCGTCCCGGCGGCCGCGGTCGGGGCGGGCGCCCCGGGCCCGGTGGGCGTGGCGGGGAGGAGGGTGAGCAGCGCGGCGGCCGCGGTCGAGCCGGCGACCAGGGCGGCGCGGCGGACGGCGGCGGGGAGCGCAGGGGGGAGCACGGTGTCGGTGTGGGGCACGGGGGACGTCCTTCGTGAGCGCCGCCGGCCGTCCGGGCTCGGGGAAGCGGGACGGCGGGGCGCGCGGCGTGCACGTGCCCGGCGGCGACCCCGGGCCCGACGCTCCGGGTGAGCGGCGGTGCAGCGGGGCCGTCCACCACATTACGAATGCATTTCGGTAATCGTCTATGAGTAAGCTAACAGGAGTGGTCGGGGAAATTGCCGGGTTTGGCAACGGCGTGGTAGCCCGTCCGCCGTAGTTACACCGTCGTACTTCACGGGTTTCGATGCCGAATCCGGGCAGCCGTTGTGCGGCGTATCACGGGATTGTGAAGAATCCCCGACGTCGTTGAGCCGGGCGGGTGGCAACTGTTCCGCCGCGGAAGCACGGCACAACGGTTCCACCGCGGAAGGGAAAGTCGGGAGGGCGCCCGGACCGACGTCGGCCCCGGTGTGGCGGCTGCCACCTCCGGGGCCGACCGGCCGACGGGCGGAAGCGCCTACCGTTCCCGCTCGCCGCGGATGAACTCCTCGACGGCGCGCCGCGCCTCGTCGTCCGCGTACTGCTCGGGCGGGGACTTCATGAAGTAGCTCGACGCCGACAGCAGCGGGCCGCCGATCCCGCGGTCCTTGGCGAGCTTGGCCGCGCGCACGGCGTCGATGATGATGCCCGCCGAGTTCGGCGAGTCCCACACCTCGAGCTTGTACTCCAGGCTCAGCGGGACGTCGCCGAACGCCCGGCCCTCCAGCCGCACGTAGGCCCACTTCCGGTCGTCGAGCCACGCGACGTGGTCCGACGGACCGATGTGCACGTTGCCGCGGCCGAGGTCGCGGTCGACCTGCGAGGTGACGGCCTGGGTCTTGGAGACCTTCTTCGACTCCAGCCGGTCGAGCTCCTTCATGTTCAGGAAGTCCATGTTCCCGCCCACGTTGAGCTGCATGGTGCGGTCGAGCTGCACCCCGCGGTCCTCGAACAGGCGGGCGAGCACCCGGTGGGTGATCGTCGCGCCGACCTGGCTCTTGATGTCGTCGCCGACGATCGGCACGCCCGCGGCGCGGAAGCGCTCGGCCCACGCCGGGTCCGAGGCGATGAACACCGGCAGCGCGTTGACGAAGGCGACGCCCGCGTCGAGCGCGGCCTGGGCGTAGAACCGGTCGGCGGCCTCGCTGCCCACGGGCAGGTAGGACACCAGCACGTCCGCGCCGCTGTCGCGCAGCGCCTGCGCGACGTCGACCGGGTCGTCGTCGGACTCGGTGATCGTCTCGCGGTAGAACCGGCCCAGCCCGTCGAGGGTCGGGCCGCGCTGCACCGTCACGCCCAGCGGCGGGACGTCGGCGATCTTGATCGTGTTGTTCTCGCCGGCGAGGATCGCCTCGGCGAGGTCGCGGCCGACCTTCTTCGCGTCCACGTCGAAGGCGGCCACGAAGGTCACGTCGCGGACGTGGTAGCCGCCGAAGTCGACGTGCATCAACCCGGGCACGCGGCTCCCGGGGTCGGCGTCGCGGTAGTGGTGGACGCCCTGCACGAGCGACGCGGCGCAGTTGCCGACGCCGACGAGGGCGACGCGGACCTGCCCGCCGCCCTTGCCGTCGTCGGTCCGGTGGTGTGCGCGTTGGCTGTTCACTGTTCTCCCGAGGTGTCGCGGTCGTGGTCGGGCGGCCCGGCGGCGCTGCCGGGGTCCCGGTCGTGGGCGTGGCGCCCCTGTCCCTGCTCGTGGCGGATGAGCTCGTTGAGCCAGCGCACCTCGCGGTCGGTCGTCTCGAGCCCGAGCCGGTGCAGCTCGCGGGTGTAGCGGTCGATCTGCTCGCCCGCGCGGTGCAGCGCGGCGCGCAGCCCCTCGCGCCGCTCCTCGACGGTGCGGCGGCGGCCCTCGAGGATCCGCATGCGGATCTCGGCGGGCGTGCGGGAGAAGAAGGCGACGTGCACGCCGAAGCCGTCGTCGTCGAACGCCTGCGGTCCGGCGTCGGCGAGCAGCTCGGTGAAGCGCTCCCGGCCCTCGGCGGTGATCCGGTAGACCCGCCGGCCGCGCCGCGGCCACGGCCCGTCCGGGACCTCCTCGGCGATCAGCCCGGCGCGCGTCAGCCGGCGCAGGGCCGGGTAGAGCGACCCGTAGGACACCACGCGCAGCCCGCCGAGCCGCGCCGCCAGCTGCTGGCGGAGCGCGTAGCCGTGCACGGGGGCCTCCACCAGCAGGCCCAGGACCGCGAGCTCGAGCACCGCGACCCCCCGCCGTCGTCGTGTGCGTCAATATATCGATCCGATACATCGCCCTTCGAGTGGTACCCGGCTTCACCCGGGTGGAGCCACGGCGCGGCGGCGGTCGGGGCGGGCGCGGAGGCCGTGCCGCGTACCCTGACGCGGGTGCGCACCCAGCGGCAGGTGGTCGACTACGCGTTGCGGCGCCGTGCGCTGCTCGCGGACGTCCACGCCGGGCGGGTGGCCGTGGTGGACGTCTGCGACGCCGGCACCTACCTGCTCCAGGCCGCCCGCTTCCACGGCGAGTCGACCGAGCAGCCGTGCCCGGTGTGCCGCAAGGACCGGTTGACGCTGGTGTCCTGGGTCTTCGGCGACGCGCTGCGGCACATGGCGGGCACGGCCCGGCGCCCGGACGAGCTGGAGCGGCTCGCCGGTGTGCCCGGCGAGGTGACGGTGCACGTCGTCGAGGTCTGCCCGAGCTGCCGGTGGAACCACCTGGCGCTG
>DASVUG010000032.1:0-8228 GCA_036387155.1 Pseudonocardia sp.
AGCACCGGCTCGTGTACGAAGAAGTTCGACACGTGGCCCAGCCGCCCGATCTGCTCCGTCACCGCCGCGACGACGGCCGGGTGGGCGTGCCCGAGCGCGTTCACCGCGATCCCGGCGACCAGGTCGAGGTAGCGGCGGCCGTCGGCGTCCCAGACCTCGGCGCCCGCACCGCGCACGAGCGTGAGCGCCGGGGTGCCGTAGTTGTCCATGAGCGCGTGCTGCCACCGCTCCCGGTCGGTGTTCATGCCGGCACCACCATCGTGCCCACCCCTTCGCTGGTGAAGACCTCGAGCAGCACCGCGTGCGGCACCCGCCCGTCGATCACGTGCGCCCGGCCCACCCCACCGCGGACCGCCCGCAGGCACGCCTCCATCTTCGGCGCCATGCCGGCGGCGAGCGTGGGCAGCATCGGCTCCAGCTCGTCCGCCGTCAGCGCGCTGATGATCGAACTCGGGTCGGGGTAGTTCGCGTACAGGCCCGCGACGTCGGTGAGGACGACGAGCTTCGCCGCGCCCAGGGCCGCGGCGAGCGCCGCCGCCGCGCTGTCGGCGTTGATGTTGTGCACCGTGCCCGCGGCGTCCGGGGCGACGCCGGCGACCACCGGGATCCGCCCCGCGGCCACGATGTCGAGCACCGCGTCCGGGTTCACCGCGACCACGTCGCCGACCAGGCCGACGTCGACCGGCTCGCCCGCGACCGAGGCGGTGCGCCGCTCGGCGGTGAACAGGCCCGCGTCCTCGCCGGACAGGCCAACGGCGTACGGGCCGTGCTGGTTGACCAGCCCGACCAGCTCCCGGCCGACCTGCCCGACGAGCACCATCCGCACCACGTCGACCGTCTCCGGCGTCGTCACGCGCAGGCCCCCGCGGAACTCCGCGGGCAGGCCCAGCCGGTCCAGCATGGCGGTGATCTGCGGGCCGCCGCCGTGCACGACGACCGGCAGGATGCCGGCCAGCCGGAGGAAGACCATGTCCTGGGCGAAGGCGCGCTTGAGCTCGTCGTCCACCATCGCGTGGCCGCCGTACTTGACCACGACCACCCGGCCGTGGAAGCGCTGCAGCCAGGGCAACGCCTCGGCGAGCACGGCGGCCTTCTCGCCGGCGCGCTCCAGCCGCTCCTGCGCGTCAGGTGGAGTACGCACTGTTCTCCTCCACGTAACCGTGCGAGAGGTCCGTGGTGAGGATCTCCGCGGTACCCCCGCCCAGGCCGAGCGCGAGCTCGACCAGCACGTCCGGACCCGACAGGTCGGCCGCCGACCGGTCACCCGCGGCGACCCCACCCCGGCACAGCAGCACCCCGTTGATCGTCACGTCCAGCCGCTCCGGGTCGAGCGCGGCGTCGGCGCAGCCCGCGGCCGCGGCGACGCGGCCCCAGTTCGGGTCCGCCCCGAACAGGGCCGTCTTCACCAGGCTGTCGCGGGCGACGGCGCGGGCGACGACCAGGGCCTCGTCCTCCGTGGCCGCGCCCGTCACCCGGATCGTGGCCCGCTTGGTGACCCCCTCGGCGTCGGCCTGCATCGAGCGGGCGAGTTCCCGGCAGACGTCGGTGAGCGCGGCGGTGAAGACGACCGGGTCGACCGGGACGCCGGACGCCCCGGAGGCCAGGACGAGCACGGTGTCGTTCGTGGACGTCGAGCCGTCGACGTCCAGCCGGTCGAAGCTGACCCGCACGGCGGAGCGCAGGGCCTCGTCGAGCACCGGGGCGTCGACCACGGCGTCCGTCGTCAGCACCGCGAGCATCGTCGCCAGGGACGGGGCGATCATGCCGGCACCCTTCGCCGCGCCCCCGATGCTCCAGCCCCCGGCGTCGGTGTGCACGGCCTCCTTGACGACGGTGTCCGTCGTCATGATCGCCGTGGCCGCCGCGCGCCCGCTCGCGGCGTCGTCACCCAGCGCCCGCGCGGCGGCCTCGACCCCGCGCAGCAGCACCTCGCGCGGGAGCTGCTCGCCGATGATCCCGGTGGAGCACACCGCGACCTCGACGGCGCCCCACGGGGCTTCGGCGGAGCCGAGCAGCTCGGCGGCCTTCTCCGCCGTCGCGTGCGCGGTCTGGAAGCCCTGCGGGCCGGTGCACGCGTTGGCCCCGCCGGAGTTCAGGACGACCCCGCGCAGCCGACCGGTCGTCAGCACCTGCCGGCTCCACAGCACCGGGGCGGCCTGGACCTTGTTCCGGGTGAAGACGCCCGCGGCGGCGTGCGCGGGACCGTCGTTGACGACGAGGGCGACGTCCGGCCGCCCGCTGGGCTTCAGCCCCGCCGTCACGCCGGACGCCCGGAACCCCCGGGGCGCGGTGACGCTCACGGCGCCTCCTCGCCGACGCTCGTCGACCGCGACGCGCTGAGCCGGATGGTGACCGCGCTCCGCTCGGTCACGGCGCCACCCCCGTCAGCGGCAGGCCCGCGGTCTCGGGGAGGCCCAGGGCCAGGTTCATCGACTGCACGGCGCCTCCGGCGGTGCCCTTGGTGAGGTTGTCCAACGCGGCGACGGCGACGAGCCGGCGCGCGTCGGCGTCCACCGTGACCTGCAGGTGGACGGTGTTCGCGCCGAGGACCGCGGCCGTGGTGGGCCAGCTGCCCGCGGGCAGCAGGTGGACGAACGGCTCGTCGGCGTACGCCTTCGCGTAGGCCTCGACGACCTCCGCCGCGGACGCGTCCGTGCGCGCCGTGGCGGTGGCGAGGATGCCCCGCGGCAGGGGCGCGAGGACGGGGGTGAAGCTCACGCCGACCGTCCTACCCGCGACCACCGACAGGTTCTGGGCGATCTCGGGGGTGTGCCGGTGCACGCCCCCCACGCCGTAGGCCGACAGGGACCCCATGACCTCGGCCCCGAGCAGGTGCGGCTTGGGCGCGCGGCCGGCCCCGGACGTCCCCGACACGGCGGTGACGACGACCTCCGGGTCGGTCAGGCCCGCGGCGAGCGCGGGGAACAGCGCCAGCGTCGCGGCCGTGGGGTAGCACCCGGGGACGGCGATCCGGCGCGCGCCGCGCAGGGCGGTGCGGGCGCCGGGCAGCTCCGGCAGCCCGTAGGGCCAGGAGCCGGCGTGGTCGCCGCCGTACCAGCGCACCCACGCGTCGGGGTCGGTGAGGCGGTGGTCGGCCCCGCAGTCGACGACGAGGACGTCGTCGCCGAGCTGGGCGGCCAGCGCTGCGGAGCGCCCGTGCGGGAGCGCGAGGAAGACGACGTCGTGCCCGGCGAGGGTGTCGGCGGTGCTGTCCTGCAGGATCCGGTCGGCCAGCGGGAGCAGGTGCGGCTGGTGCGCGCCGAGCGGTGTCCCCGCGCTGCCCCCCGCCGTCAGGGCCCCGATCTCCACGTCGGGGTGCGCGAGCAGCAGCCGGAGCAGCTCGCCCCCCGCGTACCCGCTCGCTCCCGCCACCGCGACCCGCATGCGCAACATTATGCATGATCTCGGAAACACATACAGGAGGGGTGGACGGGTCGGTCCTGTCGGTGGGCCGCCGTACGGTCCGGCGCGTGAACCGAGCACCGGGCGGGGACGCCGCCACCGCCCTCGCCGCCGCGGTGCGGGCCGGGCTGGCCGCCCGGGCCGACCCGGCAGCGGCTCCGGCGATGCAGGCCTACATGAAGTCCGCGATGCCGTTCCGGGGCGTGGCCGCGCCGGCCCGCGCGGCGCTGGTGCGCGAGCTGGGCCCGCCGGCGCGGGATCCGGCGGTCGCCCTCGCCGCCGCGGAGGAGCTGTGGGACGCCGCCGCGTACCGCGAGGAGCGCTACGTCGCCACGGCCCTCGCGCGCCGGGCCCCGCCGGCGGGTGGGCGGCTGCCGCTGTACCGGCACTGGATCGTGACGGGGGCGTGGTGGGACCACGTCGACGAGATCGCGCACCACCTGGTCGGTCCCGCGCTCCTGGCCCAGCCGGACGCGGTCGGCCGGGCGCTGCGCGTCTGGGCCCGCGACCCGGACCGCTGGCTGCGCCGCGCGGCGGTGATCGCCCAGCTCGGCGCCCGGGAGCGCACGGACCGGGCGCTGCTCACCGAGGCGATCGAGGCCAACCTCGACGACGGCGACTTCTTCCTCCGCAAGGGCATCGGGTGGGCGCTGCGCCAGTACGCCCGCGTCGACCCGGCGTGGGTCCGGGACTTCGTCACCGCTCATCCCGCGCTCTCGCCGCTGTCGCGGAAGGAGGCGCTCCGGCACCTGGGCTGAGATTCCCCGATCGCCCACGGGAGGCCCCGGGGCCGGGTTACCGTCCCGGCCGTGGGGCCCCGGGCACGTCGTCGGACCCCGGCCGCCGCGGCGCCGGGGCTGGTCGGGCTGCTGCTCGCGCTGGTGGCGACGGCCGCGGCGGCCGGCTGCACGCGGGTCGTGGCCGGGACACCGGTGGCGGCACCGCCGCACGCGTTCCCCGTCACCGCTCCGGCGGCCGCCGCTCACGCCGCCGGCGGCGGCACCCCGGGGCCCGGCGTCCCGGGTCCGGCGCCCGGCCCGTCCCCGCCGCCGGAGAGCGCCGAGCGGGGCGGGGCGGTCGTCGCGGCGGCACCGGCGGCGCTCGAGCCCGACGTCGTGGCCGACGAGTGCCTGCTCGACGCGACCCAGCTCCGGGCGCTGCTCGGCCGGCCGGTGCGCGCCCCGGAGCAGGCGGTGGTCCGCCGGGACGACGGTTCGCGCAGCTCCGGCTGCTACGCCGCCGCGGACGCGGCGGAGCAGGAGCCGGAGGCGGGCCCGGTGGCCGCGGTCAACGTCTACCGGGTGCGGACGGGCACGCCCGCAGCCTTCGTTCGGGCCGCGGCCGCCGGGGGGCGGGCCCTCACCGGCGCCGGGGAGGCCGCCGCGGTGGTGGACGCGGTCGGCGGGTCGACGCTGCAGGTGGCCGGCAGGCGCTTCGTCGTCACCGTCGCGGTGCAGGGCGCCGCGCCCGACGACCGGGCCTGGCGGGCGGCCGCGCGGGCCGCGCTGGCCCGGCTGGCGGCACGGACCGCCGCCCGGTGACCGCCGCCGGCGAGCACGGCGCCGACTCCGGGGCGGTCCCGTGCCGGCCACCCGCACGCCGGGAGTCCCGGCGCGCGGGGTGGGGTCAGCGCAGGGCGGCGCCGAGCCGGTCCGCGGCCACCGCGACCGCGGCGTCGCGGGCGGCGTTGGCCTCCTCGCTGGTCAGCGTGCGGTCCGGGGCGCGGAAGCGCAGCCGGAAGGCCAGCGACCGCCGTCCCGCCTCGACCTGCTCGCCGGTGTAGAGGTCGAACAGCCGCACCTCCTCCAGCAGGTCGCCACCGCCGATCTCCAGCGCCTCCGTGAGCTCGGCCGCGGGGACCTCCTCCGGCACCGTCAGCGCCACGTCCACCGACACCGGCGGGTAGGGCGACACCCGCGGGGCCGGGCGGTCGTCGCGCAGCGGGATCGCGTCGAGGTCCAGCTCGACGGCGCAGGTGCGCTCCGGCAGGTCCAGCGCCTCGACGACCTTCGGGTGCAGCTCGCCCGCGTGGCCGACGACCCAGTCGCCGACGCGCAGGGCCGCGCAGCGGCCCGGGTGCCACGGCGGGAGCGCGGCGGCCGTCACCCGCAGCTCGACGCCGGCCGCGGCGCCGACCAGGCGGGCGATCTCGATCGCGTCGGCCCACCGCGCGGGCCGCCCCGGGCCCCACCAGCCGCGGCGCTCGCGGTCGCCGGCCAGCACGACGCCCACGTGCACGGGCTGGGCCGGCAGGGCGGCCCTGATCTGCGCGTACTCCGCGTCCGACGGCCGGTCCGCCACGTCCGGGTCCGGCATCGGCACCGGGCTGCGGTGCGGCAGCACGACCTGTTCGACGGTGTGCAGCACGAGGTCGCCGAAGCCGCGCGAGCGGTTGCGCGTGAGCGCGTCGAGCAGCCCGGGCAGCAGCGTCGTCGCGAGCGCGGGGCGGTCGGCGTCCAGCGGGTTCACCACGGGCACCGTCCGCCGCCGGACGTCGTCGGCGGGCAGCCCGAGGGCGTCCCAGGTGGCGGCGCCGACGAACGGGAAGGGCAGCACCTCGACGCTGCCGGTCTCGGCCAGCGCCCGGGAGACGGCGCGTCGCCGCCGCTGCGCCGCGGTGAGGCCGCGGCCCGGGGGCGCGGGCGGGAGCACGGACGGGATGGCGTCGTAGCCCTCCAGCCGCAGGACCTCCTCGACGAGGTCCGCGGCCTGCACCAGGTCCGGGCGCCAGGACGGCGGCGACGCCACGACGAGCCCGTGCCCGTCGGCACCGGTGTCCAGCTCCACCGTGCAGCCCACCTGCTGCAGCCGGCGCACGGTCGCGCCCCGCTCGTAGGCGATCCCGGCGACGCGGTCGGGCAGCTCGAGCGGCATCCGGACCGGGACGGGCGCGGGCGCGGCGCCGGCGTCGGTGCGCCCGACGGCGATCGTCCCGCCGCCGTGCTCGACGAGCAGCCGGGCCGCCCGCTCGGCGGCCACGGGCGGGAGCTGCGGGTCGACGACCCGCTCGAAGCGCCGCGACGCCTCGCTCGGCAGCTTGTGGCGGCGGGCGCCGCGCGCCACGACGGCGGGGGCGAAGTGCGCGGCCTCCAGCAGCACGTCGATGCTGCCGCCGGGCGCCGCCGCGATCTCGGTCGACGCCCCGCCCATCACGCCCGCGAGCCCGATGGGCCCGGAGTCGTCGGTGATCAGCAGGTCGTCGGGGTCGAGGCGGCGCTCGACGTCGTCCAGCGTCGTGAGGGTCTCCCCCGCCCGGGCGCGGCGGACGACGATGCCACCGGTGAGCCGGCCGGCGTCGTAGGCGTGCAGCGGCTGGCCCAGCTCCAGCATCACGTAGTTGGTGACGTCGACGATCAGCGAGATGGGCCGCATCCCGGCGGCCAGCAGACGGCGCTGCATCCACCACGGGCTCGGTGCGGCGGCGTCGACGCCGTCGACGCGGCGCGCGACGAACCGCACGCACGCGGGGTCGTCCAGGGTGACCGGCCACGCGTCGCCCTCGGCGGCCGGCACCGCGACCCGGCCCGCGGGGTCGACGAAGTCGGCGTCGAACGCGCCCGCCAGCTCCCGGGCCAGGCCGCGCACGGAGAAGCAGTAGCCGCGGTCCGGGGTGACGGCCAGCTCGACGACGGCGTCGTCGAGGCCCAGCAGGACGGTGACGTCCTCGCCCGGCGCGGCCGAGCCGGACGGCAGCACGAGGATGCCGGCGTGGTCGCTGCCGATGCCCAGCTCCCGGGCCGAGGCGATCATGCCGTCGGAGACGTGGCCGTAGGTCTTGCGGGCCGAGATGGCGAACCCGCCGGGCAGCACCGCGCCGGGCAGGGCGACGACGACGAGGTCACCCTCGGCGAAGTTGCGGGCCCCGCAGATGATCCCGCGCGGGCCGTCGGGGTCCCCGGTGTCCACCCGGCACCAGCGGATCGGCTTCTTGAGCCCGGTCAGCTCCTCGATCGCGACGACCCGCCCGGCGACCACGGGGCCATCCACCTCCGGCCCGCGGTGGACCTGCTCGACCTCGAGGCCGACGCGCACGAAGGCCTCGGCGACGGCGTCCGGGTCGGCGGGCAGGCCCTCGACGAGCGCGGCGAGCCAGGACAGGGGGACACGCACGTTCTTTCTCCCGGGGATCTCGTCGGTCCGGGCGTCAGACGCCGAACGCGCGGCTGAACCGGACGTCGCCCTCGACCATGTCGCGCATGTCGGGGATGCCGTTGCGGAACTGCAGGGTGCGCTCCAGGCCCATGCCGAACGCGAAGCCGCTGTGGACCTCGGGGTCGACGCCGCAGGCGCGCAGCACGTTCGGGTCGACCATGCCGCAGCCGCCCCACTCGACCCAGCCGGCGCCGCCCTTCTTCTCCGGGAACCACACGTCCACCTCGGCGGACGGCTCGGTGAAAGGGAAGAACGACGGGCGCAGGCGGGTGCGGGAGGTCTCGCCGAACATGGCGCGGGCGAAGGCGTCGAGGGTGCCCTTGAGGTGCGCCATCGTGATGCCCTCGTCGACGGCGAGCCCCTCGACCTGGTGGAACACCGGCGTATGGGTGGCGTCGAGCTCGTCGGTGCGGAACGTGCGGCCCGGGCAGACGACGTAGACGGGCAGCGGCCGCTCGAGCAGCGCGCGGATCTGGACCGGGGACGTGTGCGTGCGCAGCACGAGGCCGGACGCCTCGGACTCGCCGAGGTAGAAGGTGTCCGGCATCGTGCGCGCCGGGTGGTCCTTGCCGAAGTTCAGCGCGTCGAAGTTGAGCCACGACGACTCGACCTCGGGGCCCTCGGCCACCTCGTAGCCCATCGCGACGAAGACGTCCGCGATGCGCTCGCCGATC
>DASVUG010000033.1:0-10858 GCA_036387155.1 Pseudonocardia sp.
CCGCGGTCGGGACCGTCGACCCCACGCTCTACCGCGACGACCTGCGCCGCGGTCCCGCCCGCCCGCTCGGCGACACCGCGGTGCCCGACGGCGGCGTCGACGACCGGCTGGTCGTGCTGGTCGACGACGTGCTGTTCTCCGGACGAACCGTGCGTGCCGCGCTCGACGCCCTGGGCGAGCACGGGCGTCCCCGCGCGGTGCAGCTGGCCGTGCTCGTCGACCGGGGCCACCGCGAGCTGCCGATCCGCGCCGACTACGTCGGCAAGAACGTCCCGACGGCCCGCGGGGAGCAGATCGTCGTGCTGTTCGCGGAGACCGACGGCCGCGACGGCGTCGCGCTGCGTCAGGCCTCGAACGAACCGGCAGACGGCGCGGCCGAGCCGGAGGTCGGCGCATGAGGCACCTGCTCTCGGTTTCCGACCTCGACGCCGCATCCGCGACGGCCCTGCTCGACACCGCGGACCGGCTCAAGCAGGCGCTGCTCGGCCGCGAGGTGCGCAAGCTGCCGACGCTGCGTGGACGCACCGTCGTCACGATGTTCTACGAGAACTCCACCCGCACCCGCGTGTCCTTCGAGATCGCGGGCAAGTGGATGAGCGCCGACACGATCAACGTGGCGGCGAGCGGGTCGTCGGTCGGCAAGGGCGAGTCGCTGCGCGACACGGCCGCGACGCTGGCCGCGATCGGGGCGGACTGCCTCGTCGTGCGCCACCCGGCGTCGGGCGCGGCGCACCGGCTGGCGCACTGGGCCGACCGCGACGCCCGGGCCGGCGCGGTGGGCCCTACGGGCCCCGGCACCGCGGCCAGCGTCGTCAACGCGGGCGACGGCACCCACGAGCACCCCACCCAGGCCCTGCTCGACGCGGCCACGCTGCGCGACCGGCTCGGCGGGGTGGCCGGGCGGCGGGTGGGCATCGTGGGCGACGTCCTGCACAGCCGGGTCGCGCGCTCGAACGTCTTCCTGCTCGCGACGCTGGGCGCCGAGGTGGTGCTGGTGGCGCCGCCGACGCTGCTGCCGGTCGGCGTCGACGCCTGGCCGTGCCGGGTGGCCCCCGACCTCGACGCCGAGCTGCCGGGCCTGGACGCGGTGATGGTCCTGCGGGTGCAGGCCGAGCGCATGCACGGCGCGTTCTTCCCGTCGGCGCGGGAGTACGCGGTGCGCTACGGGCTCACCGAGCGGCGCGCGGCGCTGCTGCCCGACCACGCCGCGGTGCTGCACCCGGGTCCGATGGTCCGGGGGATGGAGATCGCGCCGGCCGTGGCCGACGCCCCGTCGAGCGCGGTCCTGGCCCAGGTGCAGAACGGGGTGCACGTGCGGATGGCGGTCCTGTACCACCTGCTGGCGGGGGCGGCCGCGTGACCGCCCGTGGCCGCCGTTGTTGCAGGAAAGCCACCTTCATGCAGCCACACCGCAGCAAAGTGGCTTTCCTGACCTCCCCGGGACGGGCGCCGACCGCGGGGGGTCACCGGTGAGCGCGGACCTGCTGATCCGCGGGGCCCGCCCCTACGGCGAGGGCGACCCGGTGGACGTCCTGGTGCGCGACGGGGTCGTCACCGACGTCGGCGCCGGCCTGTCGGGGGCGGGGAAGACCCTCGACGGCCCGGTCCTCGACGCGCAGGGCCTGGTCCTGCTGCCCGGCCTCGTCGACCTGCACACGCACCTGCGCGAGCCCGGCGGCGAGGAGTCGGAGACGGTCGCCACCGGGTCCGCGGCGGCGGCGCTCGGCGGGTTCACCGCGGTCTTCGCGATGCCCAACACCGACCCGGTGGCCGACTCGGCCGTCGTCGTGGAGCACGTCCGCCGCCGCGGCGCGCAGGTGGGGCTGGTCGACGTGCACCCCGTCGGCGCCGTGACCGTCGGGCTCGAGGGCGAGCGGATGGCCGAGCTGGGCACCATGGCGGCGGCCGGGGTGCGGGTGTTCTCCGACGACGGCCGCTGCGTCCACGACCCGTTGCTGATGCGCCGCGCCCTGGAGTACGCCTCGTCGCTGGACGCGGTGATCGCCCAGCACGCCGAGGACCCCCGGCTCACCGCCGGGGCGCAGGCGCACGAGGGCGCCGTCGCCGCGCGGCTCGGGCTGGCCGGGTGGCCGGCCGCCGCGGAGGAGACGATCGTCGCCCGCGACTGCGCGCTGGCCCGCGACGCCCGCGCCCGGCTGCACGTCTGCCACGTCTCCAGCGCCCGCACCGTCGAGGTGCTGCGCGCCGCGAAGGCGGCGGGGGTGCGGGTCACCGCCGAGGTCACCCCGCACCACCTGCTGCTCACCGACGCCGCGCTGGCCGGCTACGACCCGGTGCACAAGGTCAACCCGCCGCTGCGCACCGGCGACGACACCGCGGCGCTGCGCCGCGCGCTGGCCGAGGGCGTCGTCGACGTCGTCGCCACCGACCACGCACCGCACGCGGTGCAGTACAAGGACACCGAGTGGGCCGCGGCCCGCCCGGGCATGCTCGGGCTGCAGACGGCGCTGTCGGTGCTGGTGCGCGCGTGCGTCGAGCCGGGCCTGCTGGACTGGCGCGGCGTCGCCCGCGTCCTGTCCGAGCGGCCCGCCGCGATCGGCGGGCTGGCCGACCAGGGCCGCCCGATCGCCGCGGGCGAGCCCGCCACGTTCTGCCTGGTCGACCCGGACGGCGTGTGGACCGTCCGCGGCGCGGCGCTGGCGAGCCGGGCGGCCAACACCCCCTACGAGGGCATGCGGCTGCCGGCGACGGTGGCCGCGACGGTGCTGCGGGGCCGGGTCACCGCACGGGACGGGAAGGTCGTGGAAGGAGTGGGTGCGCCATGAGTGCAGCGGTCCTGGTGCTCGAGGACGGCCGGGTGTTCCGGGGTGCGCCCTACGGGGCGGTCGGGCAGAGCCTGGGCGAGGCGGTGTTCTGCACGGCCATGACGGGCTACCAGGAGACCCTGACCGACCCCAGCTACCACGGCCAGATCGTGGTCGCGACGGCCCCGCAGATCGGCAACACCGGTTGGAACGACGACGACGACGAGTCGGCGCGCATCCAGGTCGCCGGCTACGTCGTCCGCGACCCGTCGCGGGTGGCCTCGAGCTGGCGCTCCCGGCGGTCGCTGGACGACGCGCTGACGGCCCAGGGCGTCGTCGGGGTCGCCGGCGTCGACACCCGCGCGCTGGTGCGCCACCTGCGCGAGCGCGGCGCGATGAAGGCCGGGCTGTTCTCCGGGGCCGCGTTGACCTCGTCCGCCTCCGGCGGAGGCCCCGCCCCGGACGCCGAGCTGGTCGAGCGGGTGCGCTCGGGGCCGGCCATGCTCGGCGCCGACCTCTACGGGGCGGTCACGACGCCGCGCGAGTACGTCGTCCCCGCCGACGGGGAGACGCGCTTCCGCGTGGCCGCGCTGGACGTCGGGATCAAGGCCAACACCCCGCGGATGTTCGCCGCCCGGGGCGTCGAGACCCACGTCCTGCCCGCCGACACGCCGATCGAGCGGGTCGAGGAGCTGGCCCCGGACGGGTTCTTCCTCGCCAACGGGCCGGGCGACCCGGCCACCGCGGACGTCCCCGTCGCGCTGACCCGCCAGGTCCTGGAGCGCCGGATCCCGCTGTTCGGCATCTGCTTCGGCAACCAGATCCTCGGCCGGGCCCTGGGCCGCGGCACCTACAAGCTGCGCTACGGCCACCGCGGCATCAACATCCCGGTCGTCGAGCACGCCACCGGCAAGGTCTCGATCACCGCGCAGAACCACGGCTTCGCCGTGGAGGGGGAGGCGGGGGAGCGGTTCGACACCCCCTTCGGCCCGGCGGAGGTCACCCACACCTGCCCGAACGACGGCTGCGTCGAGGGTCTGGCGTTGCTCGACGCGCCGGCGTTCAGCGTGCAGTACCACCCCGAGGCCGCCGCGGGCCCGCACGACGCCGCGGACCTGTTCGACCGGTTCGTCGCGCTGATGACCGCGCACCACCCCTCCGGGAAGGATCGCTGATGCCGCGCCGCGACGACCTCCGGCACGTGCTGGTGATCGGCTCCGGGCCGATCGTCATCGGCCAGGCCGCCGAGTTCGACTACTCCGGCACCCAGGCCTGCCGCGTGCTGCGCGCCGAGGGCCTGCGGGTGTCGCTGGTCAACTCCAACCCGGCGACGATCATGACGGACCCGGAGTTCGCCGACGCCACCTACGTCGAGCCGGTCACGCCCGAGTTCGTCGAGAAGGTCATCGCCGCCGAGCGCCCGGACGCCCTGTTGGCGACCCTCGGCGGGCAGGTGGCGCTGAACACGGCCATCGCGCTGCACGAGAACGGCGTGCTCGAGCGGTACGGCGTCGAGCTGATCGGCGCGGACGTCGACGCGATCCGCCGCGGCGAGGACCGCCTGAAGTTCAAGGAGATCGTGCTCGCGGTCGGGGGCGACGTGCCGCGCAGCGCGGTCTGCCACTCGATGGACGAGGTGCGCGCCGCCGTCGCGGAGCTGGGCCTGCCCGTGGTGATCCGCCCGTCGTTCACGATGGGCGGGCTGGGCTCGGGGCTGGCGCACTCGCCCGAGGACCTGGAGCGCCTGGCCGGCGTCGGGCTCGCGGCGTCCCCGGTGCACGAGGTGCTGGTCGAGGAGTCCGTGCTCGGCTGGAAGGAGTACGAGCTCGAGCTGATGCGCGACCGCCGCGACAACGTCGTCGTCGTCTGCTCGATCGAGAACCTCGACCCGATGGGCGTGCACACCGGCGACTCGATCACGGTCGCGCCCGTGATGACGCTGACCGACCGCGAGTACCAGCGGATGCGGGATCTGGGCATCGCGGTGCTGCGGGCCGTCGGGGTGGACACCGGGGGCTGCAACATCCAGTTCGCGGTGGACCCGCGGACGGGCCGCATGGTGGTCATCGAGATGAACCCGCGGGTGTCGCGGTCGTCCGCGCTCGCCTCCAAGGCCACCGGCTTCCCGATCGCGAAGATCGCCGCCAAGCTCGCCGTCGGCTACACCCTCGACGAGATCCGCAACGACATCACCGGCGAGACCCCGGCGGCCTTCGAGCCGACGCTGGACTACGTCGTGGTCAAGATCCCGCGCTTCACGTTCGAGAAGTTCCCGGGCGCCGACCCGGAGCTGACCACCACGATGAAGAGCGTCGGCGAGGCCATGGCCCTGGGCCGGTCGTTCCCCGAGGCCCTGGGCAAGGCGCTGCGCTCGCTGGAGGACGGCCGGGGCGGGTTCTGGGTGCAGGCCGATCCGGAGGGCGACCCCGACGTCGCGTTCCCGACCGAGGGCCGCCTGTACGCCGTGGAGCGGGCGCTGCGCGGGGGCGCGTCGGTCGCCGACGTCGCGGCCGCGTCCGGGATCGACCCGTGGTTCCTCGACCAGGTCGCCGCCCTCGTCGAGCTCCGGCGCGAGATCTTCGACGCCGCCGTGCTCGACGAGCCCCTGCTGCGCCGGGCCAAGCGGGCGGGGGTCTCGGACCGCCAGCTCGCGGCGCTGCGCCCCGAGCTCGCCGGCGAGGACGGCGTGCGGACGCTGCGCCACCGGCTCGGGGTGCGGCCGGTCTACAAGACCGTCGACACGTGCGCCGCCGAGTTCGCCGCCCGCACCCCGTACCACTACAGCGCCTACGAGACCGACCCCGCGGCCGAGTCGGAGATCGCCCCGCAGACCGAGCGGCCCAAGGTGCTGATCCTCGGCTCGGGCCCGAACCGGATCGGGCAGGGCATCGAGTTCGACTACTCCTGCGTGCACGCGGTGATGGCGCTGCGCGAGGCCGGGTTCGAGACCGTGATGGTCAACTGCAACCCCGAGACGGTGTCGACGGACTACGACACGGCCGACCGGCTCTACTTCGAGCCGCTGACCTTCGAGGACGTGCTGGAGGTCGTCCACGCCGAGCAGGCCTCGGGGACGGTGGCCGGGGTGGTGGTGCAGCTCGGCGGCCAGACCCCCCTGGGCCTGGCCCAGCGGCTGACGGCGGCGGGCGTGCCCGTGGTCGGGACGTCCGCCGCGGCGATCGACCGCGCCGAGGACCGGGGCGCGTTCGGCGCCCTGCTGGCCCGGGCGGGCCTGCCCGCGCCGGCGTTCGGCACCGCGACCTCGTTCGACGAGGCCCGCGCGATCGCCGAGCGCATCGGCTACCCGGTGCTGGTGCGCCCGTCCTACGTCCTCGGCGGGCGCGGCATGGAGATCGTCTACGACGACGCCACGCTGGCCGGCTACATCGCCCGCGCCACCGCGATCAGCCCGGAGCGGCCGGTACTGGTGGACCGCTTCCTCGACGACGCCGTGGAGATCGACGTCGACGCGCTCTGCGACGGCCGGGAGGTCTTCGTCGGCGGCGTGATGGAGCACATCGAGGAGGCCGGCGTGCACTCCGGCGACTCCTGCTGCACGCTGCCGCCGGTCACGCTGGGCCGCTCGGTGCTGGAGAAGGTGCGGGCGTCGACGGAGGCGATCGCGCACGGCATCGGGGTGTCCGGGCTGCTCAACGTCCAGTACGCCCTGCACGGCGAGACGCTCTACGTGCTGGAGGCGAACCCGCGGGCCTCGCGCACCGTGCCGTTCGTGTCCAAGGCGACGGCCGTGCCGCTGGCCAAGGCGGCGGCGCGGATCATGCTCGGGGCCTCGATCGCGGACCTGCGCGCCGAGGGGCTGCTGCCGGCCGACGGCGACGGGCTCCTGTTGCCGGTGGACGCGCCGATCGCGGTGAAGGAGGCGGTGCTGCCGTTCAACCGGTTCCGCACGACCGCGGGCCAGGGCGTGGACCCGCTGCTCGGGCCGGAGATGAAGTCCACCGGTGAGGTCATGGGCATCGACGCGGCCTTCGGGGCGGCCTTCGCGAAGTCGCAGGCGGCGTCCTACGCGTCGCTGCCGACGTCGGGGCGGGTCTTCGTGTCGGTGGCCGACCGGGACAAGCGGGCCATGGTGTTCCCGGTGCGGCGCCTCCACGACCTCGGGTTCGAGGTGCTCGCCACGGGTGGGACGGCGGAGGTGCTGCGCCGCCACGGCATCGTCACCACCGTGGTGCGCAAGCACTTCGAGGGCGCCCCGGGCGACGAGACCGTGCTCGACCTGATCATGGACGGGCGCATCGACCTGATCCTCAACACCCCGTACGGCAACTCGGGCCCGCGCGTCGACGGCTACGAGATCCGCTCCGCCGCCGTCGCCAAGGGCGTCCCGTGCATCACGACGGTGCAGGCCGCCGCGGCGGTGGTGCAGGGGATCGAGGCGTCCACGGCGGGCGGGATCGGCGTCCGCTCGCTGCAGGACATGCACGCGGCGCTCAAGAAGGCCCGGTAGTGATCCGTGCCGCCGGGTGCCGCCCCGGTGCCAGGAAGGCCACCTTCACGGCTCCTGCCGCGGTGAAGGTGGCCTTCCTGGCGGCACGGAGCGGTGGCGGACGGCCGTGGGCGGGGTGACCGCGTCGTTCGGGGAGCGGTTGCGGGCGGCGGTCGCCGCGCGCGGGCCGCTGTGCGTCGGGATCGACCCGCACCCCGGGCTGCTGGCCGCGTGGGGCCTGGCCGACGACGCCGCCGGCCTGGAGCGCTTCGCGCTGACCTGCGTCGAGGCGCTCGCCGGGCACGTCGCCGTGGTCAAGCCGCAGTCGGCGTTCTTCGAGCGGCACGGGTCGCGCGGGATCGCCGTCCTCGAACGCGTGCTCGACGCCCTCCTGCAGCACGGCGGCGCCGCCCGCACGCTCGTGCTGCTCGACGTCAAGCGCGGCGACATCGGGTCCACGATGGACGGCTACGCCGACGCCTACCTCGCGCCCGGGGCGCCGCTGGGCGCCGACGCCGTGACGCTCTCGCCCTACCTCGGGGTCGGCGCGCTCGCCGCCGCCGTCCGCACCGCCCGGTCCGCGGGGCGCGGGGTGTTCCTGCTCGCCCGCACGTCCAACCCGGAGGGCGCCGAGGTCCAGCTCGCGGCGCCGCCCACGGGGCGCGACGGGCGCGCCGGGCGCACCGTGGCCCAGCGCGTCGTCGACGCCGCGGCGGCGTGGAACGCGGCGGCGAACACGCCTCCCGACCCGGCGGCCGGCCCGGCGGTGGCCCCCGGGGCCGCCGGTCGGGACCGGGAGCCGGTCGGGCCGGTGGGCGTGGTCGTCGGGGCGACCGCCGACCACGGCCTGGACCTGTCCGCGCTGAACGGCGCGGTGCTCGCCCCCGGGCTCGGGGCGCAGGGCGCCACGCCGGCCGACCTCGCCGCCCGGTTCGCGGGGGTGCGGGGCGTCGTGCTGCCGGCGGCGTCGCGGTCCGTGCTGGCGGCCGGCCCCGACGCGGCCGCGGTGCGCGCGGCGGCGCTGGCCCTGCGCGACGCGCTCGCCGCCTGAGCCCGTCCCCGCCCGGTGGCCGGGGTCACCCACCGGCGATCATCGAGGGGGTACTACCACCCTGGCCGGTCCGCGGGGCCCGACGCACCCTGGGTTCGTGACGGAAGATCCGGTGGACGTGCTGATCGTCGACGACCAGCGCCCCTTCCGGTCGGTCGCCCGGACGGTCGTGAACCTGGTCGGCGGCTGGCGGGTGGCGGCGGAGGCCGAGACCGGCGAGGACGCGGTGGACGCGGCCGAGCGGGTGCGGCCCGGCGTCGTGCTGATGGACATCAACCTGCCGGGGATCAGCGGCATCGAGGCCACCCGCCGGATCGTCGCCTCCCACCCCGGCGTCACGGTCGTCCTGCTGTCCACCTACGCGGCCGCCGACCTCCCGGCGGACGCGACGACGTGCGGTGCCGCGACCTACCTCAACAAGGAGGACCTGACGCCCGCCACGCTGCGGGCGCTGCGCTGAACCGGCTCCGGATCGACCGCCGCGTCCGCCCCGGCACCCCTGCCGGCGCGGCCCGTCCCCGTCGGACCGGCGCCGCCCACGACGACACGCCCTCTCCTGCGCCCAGCGGTCGGTTGCCGCGGCCGGTCCGTCAAGATCACGACGACGGTGCCGACGTGCACGTTGTGCGGTCATCCGTACACGGAGCGTGGTAGGGCCGACGGTGTTACGGCGCGCCGAGCGGTCCGGTGCGACCGCACGGCGGTCCCGGGGTCACGGTCGCCCTTCCGGGTGAGGGTGGGAGACAGATCCGCAGGTGGCACCCCGGTTCCCACCCCCGATCGAGTTTGAGTACGTTCGGGGAACCCGACGGGCAGGACCCGCGGGGGGCGTGACGCGACATCCATCCGGTGCCGCGCGAGCCGCACGACAGAACGACGGAGGAGACCGTGGCCCTTCCCCAGCTGACCGAGGAACAGCGCGCTGCCGCGTTGGAGAAGGCGGCCGCGGCGCGGAAGACCCGGGCCGAGCTGAAGGAGCGTCTCAAGCGCGGCGGGACGACGCTGAACGACGTCCTCTCGCAGTCCGACAGCGACGACGTCCTGGGCAAGATGAAGGTCTCCGCGCTGCTGGAGGCCATGCCCGGCGTCGGCAAGGTCCGCGCGGCGCAGATCATGGAGGAGCACGAGATCGCTCCCAGCCGGCGGCTGCGCGGCCTGGGTGACCGGCAGCGCAAGGCGCTGCTGACCCACTTCGACGGCTGACCGGCGTCGACCCGGTGGGACCGACCGCGTGACGTCCGCCCCGCGCCGCCGGAGGGGTCGGCTGGTCGTCCTGGCCGGCCCCTCCGGCGTCGGCAAGACCAGCGTCGTCGCCGGCCTGCGGGGCGCCGTCCCCGCCCTGCACTTCAGCGTGTCGGCCACCACCCGGGCCCCGCGGGCGGGGGAGGTGGACGGACGGGACTACCGCTTCGTCGGCCCCACCGGCTTCGACGAGCTGATCGCCCGCGGCGAGCTGCTGGAGTGGGCCGAGATCCACGGCGGGCTCCAGCGCTCGGGCACCCCGCGGGTCCCCGTCGAGGAGGCGCTGGCCGCCGGGCGGCCCGTGCTCGTCGAGGTCGACCTGCAGGGGGCGCGGGCGGTGAAGGCGGCGATGCCCGAGGCCGTCACCGTGTTCGTCGCGCCGCCCTCGCTGGACGAGCTGGCGCGCCGGCTGCGCGCGCGGGGGACCGAGACGGACGCGCAGTTCGCCCGCCGGTTGGAGACGGCGCGGGAGGAGCTGGCCGCGTCCGGCGAGTTCGACGTCGTGCTGGTGAACGACGACGTGCGGGCCGTCGTCGCGCGGTTGGTAGAGTTGCTGGTCGGACCCGATGCACCGCAGGTCGACGGACGCCCCGCCGACGCGCGCCCCGACGGTCCCGACCGACCGGGCGCCGGTCCGCCGCCCGTCCCCGCCGAAGGAAGTGTCCGAACGTGAGCATGCCGCTGACCAGCGCCCCCACCGGCGCCGCCCCCGAGGGCATCACCAACCCGCCCATCGACGACCTGCTCGACCAGGTCTCGTCGAAGTACGCGCTGGTGATCTACGCCGCCAAGCGCGCCCGGCAGATCAACGACTACTACTCCCAGCTCGGCGAGGGCCTGCTGGAGTACGTCGGGCCGCTCGTGGAGCCGGGCCCCCGCGAGAAGCCGCTGTCGATCGCCATGCGCGAGATCCAGGCCGGCATGCTCGAGCACACCGAGGGCGGCAGCGACTAGCGGCGTCGCCCCCCGTGGCCCGGGGTCGCCGGTGAGCGACGGCCCGCGCGTCCTGCTCGGCGTCGCTGGCGGGATCGCCGCCTACAAGGCGTGCGAGCTGCTGCGCCGGCTGACCGAGTCCGGGCACGCCGTGCGGGTCGTGCCCACCGCGTCCGCGCTGCGGTTCGTCGGCGCCGCGACGTTCGAGGCCCTGTCGGGCGAGCCGGTGCACACCGGCGTCTTCGCCGACGTCCCCGCCGTGCCGCACGTCCGGCTCGGCCAGGAGGCGGATCTCGTCGTCGTCGCCCCCGCCACCGCGGACCTGCTGGCCCGGGCCGCGCACGGGCGGGCCGACGACCTGCTCACGGCCTCCCTGCTCACCGCGCGGTGCCCGGTCCTGATGGCGCCGGCGATGCACAC
>DASVUG010000034.1:0-6599 GCA_036387155.1 Pseudonocardia sp.
CCGCCCGTGCCGTCTCCCGCTCCCCCCGTCTCGTCGCGCCGGTCGCTGATCCTGGTCGTGGGCGCCGTCGCCGTGCTCGGACTGGTCGCGGCCATCGCGTTCGTCGCCGGGTCCGCCACCCGGCCCGTCGCCCGGTCCGCCACCGACCCGTCGATCGTCGCCGCGAGCCCGGCCGCGGGCGGCTCCGGGCAGCACGGCGAGGGCCAGCAGGGTGGGGGGCACCACGGCGAGGGCGCGGGCGGCCTGGAGCTCTACGCCGTGCAGAGCGGGCTCGGCACCGTCGTCACCGACGGTGAGGGTCGGGTGCTCCACGGCTCCGACCAGGACGGGACCGATCCGCCGGCGGCGCGCTGCACGGCCGCGTGCGCGCAGGAGTGGCTGCCGCTGGTCGTCCCGCCCGGTCAGCAGCCCGACCTGCTCGGGGTCGACGCCAAGGTCGTCGGCCGGGTCGCCCGGGACGACGGGAGCAGCCAGCTGACGCTGGGCGGCTGGCCGGTGTACGTCAACCGGTCCGACGACGGCACCCTCCAGTCCGCCGCGAAGAGTGGGGCCGGCTGGTTTGCGATCTCCCCCCAGGGGAAGAAGATCGAGGCCTGATCGAGCGCGCCGACCGGCGCGGCCCGGGCGGCGACCGGTCGCCCCCCACGTCGAGCGGCGAATCGGCTCCGTTCCGCATGCCCTCGTTCCGGTCGGCGACGGCGACGCGCCGTGCACCGCTGCCGGCCGCCGCGTCACCCGATCAGCGGTTGTCCGTGCCCCGGGTGGCCTTACTGTTCGCCACGCAATGCAGCCGCCCTCCCCGCACCGCCCGCGCTCTACGGGCCCCCGTCGGTCCCGTGGTCGTCACCCCGCCCGCCGTGTGCGCACGGCCCTCGGTGAGCGCCGCGCCGCGGGACCCGCGATCACCGCAGCGCGGCTGCCGACACGTAGACCGCTTGCGAAGGAAGTGTTCCCGTGGCCACTCCGACCACCGCCACGTCGTCCGGCGCCGCCAACATGCCCTTCGACACCGTCCTGCGCGGCTACGAGCGCCGCCAGGTCGACGACTTCGTCGCGAAGCAGAAGGAGGAGCTCGCCGCGCTGAAGAGCGAGCTCGCCGAGTCCGAGCGCCGGCGCCGGCAGGCCGACGAGCACGCCCAGGCCACGGAGCGCGAGCTGCGGGACGTGCGCGCCAAGTCGGCCCACTCCGAGCCGCGGTCGGTCGAGGACAGCTTCGGCTACCGGGCGGAGAAGCTGCTGCGCATCGCCGAGCAGGAGGCGGCGGAGGTGCGGACGCACGCCTCGCGCGAGTCGGCGGCGATCATCGAGCAGGCACGGACGGACGCGGAGAAGCACCGCCACGAGGTCGAGCAGAACCTGATCGCGCGGGCCTCGGTGCTCGAGCAGCAGGCCGCACAGCGGACGACGGAGCTGCAGGAGCGCGAGCAGCAGATCGCCGACCAGCTCGCCGCCGCCCGCGAGCAGGCCGACCAGCTGCACGCGGCCGCCGCGCGCACGGCCGACCGGCTGCGCCAGGAGTCGGAGGCCGCGGCCGAGGAGGCCAAGCTGCGGGCCGCGACGGAGATCCAGCGCCAGCGCGACCAGGCCGCGCAGGAGATCGCCCGCCTGGACAAGGTGCAGTCCGACGTCCGCGCGGAGCTGGCCCGGCTCAACGAGGTGCTGTCGAACGAGCTGTCGGCCGGGCCGCGTCCGGGCGTGCCGGCGGCGCGCAGCAGTGCGGGCGGCAGCGGCACGGGTGGCAGCGGCGCGACCCCGAACGGCGGGTCCACGAACGGCGGGCGCCGCCACGGCAAGTCGGGGCGCGAGGAGCCGGTGGGCAGCGCCACGCGCTGAACCGGCGGCCCCCCGCGGTCGCCCCTCGGGGGGTGGAACTCGGAGGACGGGCGGCGGCTCCCTTCCGTAGCCTGGAGGACGGCCGACCGCTCCGTCCGGGGCGGTGCGGGCCCCGAACCGCCCCCCGACCCGAAGGTGCCCCGTGACCGAACGTAGTCATGTCCGGAGCGGGGATGTCCGGAGCGGGGATGTCCGGAGCGGGCCGGTCCGGACTGGCCGGGTCGACGACGGCGTCCCGCCGGGCGGCGGTGCCGAACGGCTGGACCCCGCCGCCCGCACCGTGATCACGGTGCTGCTCGTCTCGGCGTTCGTCGTCATCCTCAACGAGACGATCATGAGCGTGGCGCTTCCGGTGCTCATGACCGACCTCGGGGTGTCGGCGAGCGTCGGGCAGTGGCTGACAGCGGGCTTCCTGCTGACCCTGTCAGTGGTCATCCCGATCACCGGCTTCCTGATCAACCGCTACCACACGCGGACGCTGTTCACCGCCGCGATGGGCCTGTTCAGCGCGGGCACCCTGCTCGCCGCGGTGGCACCGGGCTTCCCGGTGCTGCTCGCCGCCCGGGTCGTCCAGGCCAGCGGCACCGCGATCATGATCCCGCTGCTCATGACCACGGTGATGACGCTGGTGCCGCCGGCCCGTCGCGGCGCCCTGATGGGCAACATCTCGATCGTCATCTCCGTCGCGCCGGCGATCGGCCCGGCGGTCTCCGGCCTCGTGCTCAGCGTGCTGGGCTGGCGGTTCCTGTTCTGGCTGGTGCTGCCGATCGCCCTGGTGGCCCTGCTGGTCGGCCGCCCGCGGATCACCAACGTCGGCGAGCAGGCCGTCGCCCGCATCGACGTGCTGTCGGTGGTGCTGTCGGCGCTCGGGTTCGGCGGGCTGGTCTACGGGCTGAGCAGCGTCGGGCAGAGCGCGGGCGTGAGCACCGCGACGTGGGTGGCGTTCGCCGTCGGCGCCGTCGGGCTCGCCGCGTTCGTCGCGCGCCAGCTCGTCCTGCAGCGGCTGGGCCACCCCCTGCTCGACCTGCGGACGTTCCGATCGCGCACGTTCACCGCCGCGTCCCTGATCATGATGGTGATGTTCGGCCTGCTGCTCGGCACCGCCGTCCTGCTGCCGATCTTCATGCAGAGCGTGCAGGGGCTGACCCCGCTGGCCACCGGCCTGCTGCTGCTGCCCGGCGGCGTCGTCATGGGGTTGCTCGGCCCGGTGGTCGGGCGGCTCTACGACCGCTTCGGGGCGCTGGTCCCGCTGGTCCCCGGGGCGCTCGTGGCGTGCGCCGCGATGTGGTCGGCCACGCTGTTCTCCGCGGACAGCTCCCCCGTGCGGGTGCTCGTGTTCCACGTGCTGCTCAGCGTCGGGCTGGCGTTCACGTTCACCCCGTTGTTCACCGCCGGCCTGGGCGACCTGCCGCCGCGGCTGTACTCCTTCGGCAGCGCAATCTTCAGCGCGTCGCAGCAGCTCGCCGGGGCGGCCGGCGTGGCGCTGCTGGTCAGCGTGTACAGCCTGCGCGCGGCGAGCCTCACGGGCGTCCCGGAGCCGGAGCGGATCGCGGACGGCCTCCACGTCGCGTTCCTCGTGGCCGCCGCCCTGTCCGTGCTGGCGGTCGTCGGGTCGGTGTTCGTCCGCACGCCGGCGTCGCCCCCCGGTCCACCCGGAGGGAATGCGCCGAAACCGGAGTGAGGCCGGTCGAGCCGGGTACGCCGTCCGCACAGCCGCACCGTTCGGTGCGGACGCGAGGAAGGGAACCTGGATGTCCGAACGCAACACCGTCGTCCGCAGCCTGCACGACCTCGGCCTGGCGGCCTGGTTCGGTGGATCGCTGGCCGGTGCGGTCGGGTTCAACGGCGCGGCCGCGGACGTCCCCGACCGCAACCAGCGGCTGCGCGTGGCGAACGCCGGCTGGGGCCGCTGGACGCCGGTCAACCTGGTGGCGGTCGGCGCACACCTGATCGGCGGCGCCGGCCTGCTCTACGCCAACAAGGGCCGCGTCGCGGGCCAGAAGGGCGTCGGCGCCTCCACGGTCGCGAAGCTGGCCCTGACGGGCGCGGCGCTCGGCGCGACGGCCTACAGCCGGGTGCTGGGCAAGAAGCTCGAGAAGTTCGACGGCACGCCGGTCGAGGGCGGCACCGACCCGTCGCCGGAGACGCCGGAGGAGGCGGCCAAGGCGCAGAGGCAGCTCAAGGTCCTGCAGTGGACGATCCCGGCGCTGACCGGCGGCATCGAGGTGCTGACCGCCCTGCACGGCGAGCAGCAGCGGCCGAACCAGCAGGCGCCGGGCATCCTGCAGAAGGCCGGGCAGCTGGTCGGCGCGTCGTCCGACTGACGGCCACCGGCACGTAGCCGCACACCGACGGACGGCGCGCCGCCGCCCCGGGTTCGCCCGGTCGCGGCGGGGCGCCGTCGTCGGCGTGTCCGGCGGTGCCCTGCGACCGGGTGCTCGCACCCCCGCCGGGAGTGGTCGTCGGGTCCCTGTGCCACCGGCGGGCGCGCCGTAGGGTCGGCCCGTGACGGAAGCGGCGCAGCAGGCGGCCCGGGGCGGGACGCGGAGCGCGGGCTCGCTGCGCGTCGCCGCGGCCTTCCTCGTGACGATGGTCGGCACGACGCTGCCGACCCCGCTCTACCCGATCTACCAGCGCGAGCTCGGCTTCGGCCCCCTCGTGGTCACGGTCGTGTTCGCCACGTACGCCGTCGGCGTGCTGGCCGCGCTGCTCGTGGTGGGCCGGCTGTCGGACCAGGTCGGCCGCCGGGCGGTCCTGCTGCCCGGCCTCGGGCTGGCGGCCGCGAGCTCGCTGGTGTTCCTGATCCCGCACAGCCTGGTTGCGCTCTTCGCGGGTCGGCTGCTGTCCGGGCTCTCGGCCGGGGTGTTCACGGCGGTGGCGACGGCCATGCTCGTCGACCTGGCCCCGCCGGAGGGGCGGCCGCGGGCCGGGCTGCTCGCGGCCGCGGTCAACCTGCTCGGGCTCGGGCTGGGCCCGGTGCTCGCGGGGGCGCTGGCCGACCACGCCCCGGCCCCGCTCGTGCTGCCCTACGTGGTGCACACCGTGCTGGTCGGGCTGGTCACGCTCGGGATGCTGTCGGTCCCCGAGCCGCACGGGCGCAGACCGGGCCCCGTGCGCCTGCGCGTCCAGCGCCTCGGCGTGCCCGAGGAGGTCCGCCCGGTCTTCGTGCCGGCGGTGACGGCGGGGTTCGCCGGCTTCGCCGTCAACGGGTTCTTCACCGCCGTGTCGCCGCTGTTCGTCGGGCAGGTGCTCCACGAGCCGCGCCACCTCGTGACCGGGCTGACGGTGTTCGCCCTGCTGGGCAGCGGCACGCTCGGGCAGGTGGCGTCGGCGCGGCTGCCCGACCGGGTGTCGCTGCTCGGCGGGTGCGCGCTGCTGGCCGCCGGGACGGTCGTCGTCGCCGCCGGGCTGCTGGCGGCGTCGCTGGCCCTGGTGCTCGCCGGCGCCGTGGTGGCCGGGCTGGGGCAGGGAGCGAGCTTCCGCGCCGGGCTGCAGGCCGTCACGGGCGCGGCGCCCGCGGGGCAGCGCAGCGAGGTGTCGGCGACGTTCTTCCTCGTGCTCTACGTCGCGATCTCGATCCCGGTCGTCGGTGTCGGGCTCGGGACGCAGGTGTTCGCGCTGGTCCCGACGGCCGTGGTGTTCGCCGGGGTCGTGACGCTGCTGGCCGTCGCCGCGTTCGTGAGCCTGCTGCGCCGCCGGTGAGGCGCCCGCCGGTGAGCCGCCGCCGGTGAGCGCGGGCCCGGTCAGGAGCCGGCGCGGAACCGGCGGGTCGGGGCGCCGGTCAGGCCGCGAGCTCGTAGCCCGCTTCCTCGACGGCGGCGCGGACCTGCGCCTCCTCGAGCGGGCGCGCGCTGGCGACGGCGACGGCGCCGGTGTCCAGGTCCACGGTGACGTCCGTGACGCCGTCGATGGCGGTGATCTCCTCGATGACCGACCGGGCGCAGTGCGCGCAGCTCATGCCGGTGACGGTGTAGGTGTGGCGGTCCACGTCGTGCCCCTCCGGGGTGGTCAGGACCGGACCAGGCGCGCGATCGCGGCGCTGGCCTCGGTGAGCTTGGCGTCGGCGACCGGCCCGCCGTCGGCGGCGGCCTGGGCGACGCAGTGGCGCAGGTGCTCCTCCAGCAGGCCCAGCGCGACGGCCTCGAGCGCCTTCGTGGCGGCCGAGACCTGGGTGAGGACGTCGATGCAGTACTGGTCGCCCTCGATCATCTTGGCGATGCCGCGGACCTGGCCCTCGATGCGGCGCATCCGCTTGAGGTAGGCGTCCTTGTCCTGCGCGTAGCCGTTCATCGCGTCCTCTCGTCATACCCGGCAGGGGTACTCATCCGTTATACACCCCCGGGGGGTACTCGCGAACGGCGGGGGCCCGGCCGGACGGATCCGGCCGGGCCCCGTGGTGGTGCGCGGGCGGCGCGTCAGTGCTGCGAGGGCACGTTCACCTTGTCCGCGGCGACCTTGAGGATGACGCGGCCCTGCGGGCCGATCGGGTTGGGGTAGCTGTCGGCGTCGACGTACTTCTTGGCCAGGAAGTCGATGTGGTCGCGCGCCTCCTGGCCGTCGACGGTGCCGGCGAGGTGCCCCCGCACCTCCGCCCAGTCCCACGGGTTGTCGCCGAGGATCAGCACCGTGATCCGCGGGTCGCGCTCGAGGTTCTTGAAGCGCTGGCGCTGGGGCTCGGTGTTGACGAGCAGGTGCTCGCCGTCGGTGTCCACCCACGTGTACTGCGCCTGCGGCTGCCCGTCGGGCATCAGGGTGACGACGGTGGC
>DASVUG010000035.1:0-13916 GCA_036387155.1 Pseudonocardia sp.
GTCGAAGCCCTCGGGGTCGGTCGGGGTGTTGCCGCCGAACATGTCGAACAGCGACGGGAACTCCCGCTGCACGACCGGCACGCCCTGCGCGTACTCGACCCGCACGCCCTCGCCCGCCCGGGTGCGGATTCCGGCGAGCACGGTGACCGTCTCGTCCAGGTCGAAGTCGAAGACCCACGGCCCGAGGGTGTCGCGCGGCGAGTCGGCCAGCGGCCCGATCACGGCGATCGACCCCACGGCGGTGGCGCCGGCGGTTCCGGCTCCCCCGAGGGCCAGCGGCAGCAGCCCGCCCTCGTTGCGCAGCAGCACGGCCGAGCGCTCCGCCGCCACCCGGGCGGCGTCGCGGTGCGCCGGGTCGGCCAGCACCTGCCGCGCGCGGTCCTCGTCGACGTAGGGGTCGTCGAGCAGGCCCAGGCGGACCTTCGCCTCGAGGACGCGCCGCACGGCCGCGTCGAGCGTCGCCGGGTCCAGCGTCCCGGCGTCGAGGGCGGCGGGCAGGTGCGCGTACGCCGGGTCGGCGATCGCCATCTCCATGTCCAGCCCGGCGGTGAGGGCGCGGACCGCGGCGTCGGCGAGGTCGGCGGCGAACCCGTGGGTCAGCAGGCTGCGCGCGGCGTTGGCGTCGCTGACGACGAACCCGTCGAAGCCGAACGCGCCGCGCAGGACGTCGGTGAGCAGCCACCGGTTGCCGGTGGCGGGGATGCCGTTGAGGTCCATGTAGGCGGTCATGACGGTGCCCGCCCCGGCCTCGAACGCGGCCCGGAACGGCGGGAGCACGACGTTCCACAGCTCGGCGTCGGAGAGGTTCACCTCGTCGTAGTCGCGCCCGCCCAGCGCGAAGCCGTATCCGGCGAAGTGCTTGGGCCCGGCGACGACGTGCTCCGGCGTGCCCAGCTCCGGCCCCTGGAAGCCGCGGACCTGCGCTGCGGCCACCCGGGCGCCCAGGTACGGGTCCTCGCCGGCGCCCTCGACGATCCGGCCCCACCGCGGGTCGCGGGCGATGTCGACCGTCGGCGCGAACGTCCAGTGGATGCCCACCGCCCGGGCCTCCCGCGCCGCCACCGCCTGCCCCGCCTCGATCGCGTCGAGGTCCCACGAGGCGGCCATCGCGATCGGCACCGGGAAGATCGTGCGCAGCCCGTGGATCACGTCGAAGCCGACCAGCGCCGGGAGGCCGAACCGGCTGCCCCCGACCGCCAGCCGCTGCAGGCGGTTGATCTCCGCCGGGTCGGTGAGGAACAGCAGCGACCCGGCGCCGCCCTCGCCCAGCGCCGCCTCGACCGCCCGCGGCTGCTCGTCGGGGTCGAAGCCCTGCGCCGGCGGCGGCGCGTCCGGCGGCAGGCGGAAGTAGAAGTACTGCGTGAGCTGGCCGGCCTTCTCGGCCGGCGTCATCGCCGCCAGCAGCTCCTCGACCCGCTCCCCGACCCGTGACGTCGTCATCCCGCCGCCTCTCGCCGGCGTCGGCGGCCAATCTGCCGCACGGGCGGGGTCGGGTCGAGCCGGAAGGCCCCGGCGCGCCCGTCCGGCGCCCGGCTCAGCCGCCGCCGAGCAGGCGGCGACGCACGCCCGCCGGCCACTTCTGCACCGGCACCACCGCGGCCAGGCCCTCGCGCAAGGTGCGCTTGGCGTTGTAGGCCACCAGCATCGGACCGCGGTAGTTGCGCCACAGCATGCGGCCGCGGGAGTGCGGGTTGTCGAAGTCGGCGACGGCGAACCCGGTGTGCCGCAGGTTGAACGCGATCGTGATGCGCTTGTCCGTGCCCTCGTAGGAGGTCACGTAGTGCGGCAGCGTCGCCGGGAAGAACACCATCTTGCCCGCCTCGGGCTGCAGCTGGAGGTCGTGGTCGCCGTGCCACCCCGGCTCGGCGCACCGGTCCTGGCGGGTGGCGACGACAGCCGTCGTGCCGCCCGGCACGGCCCCGTCGCGCGGATCCGGCAGCCGCTTCGGCGCCGTGCCGCGGCCGACCGGCCGGGGGATGCCGCTCATGTCCACGAACCGGGTGAAGCCGCTGCTCGGGGCGCCCGTGGGCTCCCCGGTGTCGACGTAGTAGACGGCGGCCCAGAGGTTCACGCCGCCGGAGTGGGTGTGGGCCGCGACGGAGTCCCCGAGCTGGTTGACGTTGGCCCAGGCCTCGACGTCCCAGCCGCGCAGCAGGGCGTCGGCGGGGTCGGCGACGGTCGCCCGGACCACCGCGCGCAGCATCGTCCGCAGGCGCGCGAGCAGCTCCTCGACCGCCGGGTCGCCCCACAGCTGGAGGTTGCGCTCGGACTGCCACCCGCCGCAGTTGGACTTCTTCAGGCCCGGGTCGACGGCCTGGCGGTCCAGGACGACCCGCCGCAGCCGCGCGTTGAGGTCGGCGGAGTCCGGCCAGACGTGGGTGAAGATCGGACTGCTGCCGAGCGCCGTCCCGGTCAGCGCGGGCGCCGCGGACGCCGTCACGTCCGGCTCGATGTCCTGGATGGTCAACGCACAGCCCTTCGATCGGACCGGTCGGGGAGCACTCTCGACCGATCTCGCATCCGGGTGAACGTGCGTTAGCGATCTTTCCCGCGGATCATCCGAACGGGCGACGGCGGCGTTCGGATCTTCACCTGCCCGACCGGTTCCCGGCCGGATCAGACCAGGGTGGCCAGCCGCGGCTGGTCCGAGTAGGCCGAGACCTCCTTCTTCTGCCGGGCCTCGTCCCACCCGAGCGCGGGGGCGACGAGCGCGGCGACGCGGGGGGCCGCGCCGACGCCGGCGTCGGGCTCCTCGATCGCCACGTGCGTGCGGCGGGTCAGGACGTCGTCGAGGGTCGTGGCGCCCTCGTGGGTGACGGCCCGCAGGAACTCCACCGGCAGGTAGCCCGCGGCGCCCTCGAGCGGGGTCGCGAGCTCCGGGTCGTCCAGCGCCGGGGCCAGCACGTCGGGCAGCTCGTCGCCGTAGCGGTGCAGCATCCGGTCCAGCGTCGGCCCCGGCACCCCGAAGCGGGCGCCGAGCGCCGGCAGCTGGTTCTCGACCACCCGCCAGCCGGTGGCCCCGACCAGCGGCAGCCGGGCCGTCGGGCTCTCCGGCAGGTCGCGGCCCAGCGACACGCCGACCGCGTCGACGGTGTCGCGGGCCATCACGCGGTAGGTCGTGTACTTGCCGCCGACGACCGTCACCAGCCCGGCCGGGGCCTCCATGACGGCGTGGTCGCGCGAGAGCGCCGACGTCGTGCTCGCCGACCCGCTCCCCGCCGGGGCCAGCAGCGGCCGCAGCCCCGCGTAGGTGCCGAGCAGGTCCTCGCGCCCGATCTTGCGTTTGAGCAGCCGGTTGACGTTGCGCAGCAGGTAGTCGATGTCCTCCTTGTCGGCCGCCGGGTTCGCCTTGTCGCCGTCGTAGGGCGTGTCCGTGGTGCCGAGCAGCCAGTGCCCGTACCACTTGCGCAGGATGATCACCGAATCCTCGGCGCGGGCGAGGATGCCCGTGTGGGAGTCGAACGCGTCGTTGCGGACGAGCAGGTGCACGCCCTTGGCCGGGGCGATCGAGAACGTGTGCTCGCCGGCCAGCTTCTGGATCTCGTCCGCCCACACCCCGGCCGCGTTCACCACGATCCGGGCCGACACGTCGAACTCCTCGTCGCCGAGCAGGTCACGGGCCGTCACCCCCGTCACGCGGCCGTCGCCGGCCCGGCGCAGACCGGTGACCCGGGCGTAGGTGATCACGGCGGCGCCGTAGTCCGCGGCCGTGCGGGCCACCGCGAGGGTGTGGCGGGCGTCGTCCATCCGCCCGTCGGGGTACTGCAGGCCGGCGATGACGACCTTCGGGTCGAGCCCGGGCGCCTCCGCGAGCACCGCCTTGCGGCTCAGGTAGCGGGCGTGCGGGGCGCCGCCGGTGCGCTTGCTGAGCGTGGCCATGACGTCGTAGAGCCCGACGCCGGCGCCGACGTAGGGCTTCTCCCAGTGGTGCTGCAGCGGGTAGAGGAAGTGCTCGTGGCCGACCAGGTGCGGCGCCAGCGTCTTGATCGTGAGGTCGCGCTCGCGCAGCGCGCCGAAGACCAGCGAGAAGTTGAGCTGCTCGAGGTAGCGCAGGCCGCCGTGCATCGTCTTGCCGGAGCGCGACGACGTGCCGACGGCCAGGTCGCCCGCCTCGAGGAGCACGACGGACAGGCCGCGGGCGGCCGCGTCGAGGGCGACGCCGGCCCCGGTGACCCCGCCGCCGATCACCACCACGTCGTGGGTGCCGGCGGTGGCCGCGTCGAGGGCGTCGCGCCGGGTGGACGCCGAGAGCGCGGAGGTCATGTGGTCTCCAGGGTGGCGAGGGCGGCACGGGTGTGCCACGTCGGTCGTGCGGCCTCCAGCAGCTCCATCTGGTGCGCGAAGCCGTCGTCGTAGAGGGCGCGGTTGGCCGGGTCGGGCTCGACCTCGCCCTCGGGTGCGGTCCAGGCGGCGGTGTCCAGGGGGACGCCGCGCGCCTGCGCGCCGGCCAGCACCGCCCCGCGCGCCCCGACCTCGGGGCTGCGGGCGATCTGCAGCGGCACCTCCAGGACGTCGGCGAACACCTGCATCCAGGCCGAGGACCCGGTGCCGCCGCCGGCGACCACGATCCGCCCGGTGCGCCCGGCGGCCTCGAAGCAGTGCCGGGCGGTGTAGGCCAGGCCCTCGCAGATGGCGCGGATGAGGTCGTCGCGGTCCGTGGTGAGCCGCAGGCCGCTGATCGAGCCGGCCGCGAGCGGGTCGACGAACGGGGCGCGCTCGCCCGAGGTGGCCAGGTACGGGAGCATGTTGACGCCGTTGGCGCCGGGCGGGCTGCCCGCCAGCGCCTGCTGGACCTCGGTGACGCCCGCTCCTAACAGCTTCAGCAGCCAGTCCAGCGACGCCGTCCCGACCATGGCCGGCATGGCCCGCAGCCAGTGCCCCCGCGTCCCGGTGGAGACGCTGAACCCGGCCGGGTCGCCGGTGGTCACCAGCTCGTCGAGGTGGACCATGCAGCCCAGCGTGGTGCCGACGATGAGCAGCGCGTCGCCCTCGGCGCCCGGCCACCCGATGCCGCCGCCGAAGCCGCAGGCCGCGAAGTCGAACGGGCCCGACGTCACCGGGGTGCCGGCGGGCAGCCCGAGCCGCTCGGCCGCGTCGGCCCGCAGCTCCCCGACGGGGACGGGGGCGACGATCGGGGCCAGCAGGTCCCGGCGGTGGGCCAGCCCCAGGGTCCGCAGCGTCTCGTCGCTGTAGCCGACGCCGGTGCCGTCGCCGAAGGGCATGGAGCTGTCGGACGGGTCGCACGCGCGCTCGCCGGTGAGCCGACCGAACAGCCCGTCCTTGACGTAGCCGGCCGTGGTGGCCCGGTCCAGCGACGCGGGCTCGTGGCGGTCCAGCCAGGCCAGGCAGGCGGCGGGGGCGCCGGGGAACATCGCCCCGCCGCTGGTGCGGAACACCGCCTCGTAGGCCTCGCCCGCCGTCCACTCCTCGACGATCGACGCGGCCCGCCCGTCCAGCCACGACAGCGCCGGGCGCACGGGGGCGAAGTCGGCGTCGTAGAGCCAGCAGCCGTCGCCCTGCCCGGTCAGCGCGATCGAGCCGGGCGTCGTCCCGGACTCCGCGACCGCGGCCCGGACCACCTCGACGAACCCGGCGTGGATCGCCTCGAAGTCCTGCTCGACGGCGCCGCCGCTGCCGTGCTGCAGCTCCAGCGGCTTGCCGCGCACGGCCAGCGCGTTGCCGTCCTCGTCGAACACCGCCGCCTTGACCACCGACGTGCCGGCGTCCACCCCGAGGTAGGTCTCGCCCGCCATCAGGTCCTCCCCGTCCCGCGCCCGCCGGCCGGGCACCCGTCCGATCGCATCACGCCGCCAGCTCCTCCGCCTCGTCGAGGACGCGCCCGACCGCGTGCGGGTCGTGCGCGAAGCGACCCAGGAACATCCCGTCGACGTCCGCCGCGATCGCGGGCAGCAGGCCGGGTCCGGCGCTGCCCCCGTAGATCACCCGGGTGTCGGGGAAGAGCGCGTCGCCGCGGACGTGCTCGCGCAGCGCCCGGCAGACCGCCGTGACGTGCCCGGCCGGGGCGGGCTCGGCCGCGCCGATCGCCCAGAACGGCTCGTAGGCCACCAGCAGGCGCCCGCCCGTGCCCGCCGCCCGCGCCGGCGCGAGCGCCGCGTCGACCTGGCGCGCGCACACCCGCGCCGCCGCGTCCGGCTCCCCCCGCTCGGGCTCGCCGACGCACAGCACCGGGGCGAGCCCGTTGCGCAGCGCCGCGTGCGTCTTGGCCGCCACGACCCCGTCGGTCTCGCCGAAGATCGTGCGGCGCTCGAAGTGCCCGACCTCGGCCAGCGTGCACCCCAGCTCGGCCAGCTCGGGGCCGCCGACCTCCCCGGTGAACGCGCCGCTGTCCGCCCAGTGCAGGTCCTGGGCGCCGACGGCGATGCCGGCGGGCCGGGCCAGCTCGACCACGGCCGGGATGGAGGGGAACGTCGGGATGACGAAGAGCTCGACCGCGCCCCCGGCCGTCGCGGGGTGGTCGGCGCCGATGCGCGCCACGGCGGCCACCCAGTCCAGCGTCTGCCGGTGCCCGAAGTACATCTTCAGGCTGGAGCCGATGGTGAAGCGGGGCGCGGCCCCGTCGCGGCGCCCGGTCACGTCCCGTCCCCGCCGGGCGCGGCGAGGTGCTCGCCGACCGTGCGGACGACCAGCGCGAAGGACACCGCGCCCGGGTCGGGCGTGCCCTTGCTCCGCTCCCCGTGCGCGCGGGCCCGCCCCAGCCGCGCGGCCAGCCGGGCCGTGTCCCGGGCGGCCTCCTCGGCGGCCGCGGCGGCGTCGGTCCAGGACGCCCGCAGGCCCCCGCCGTCGCCGACCGCGCGGGTGAGGGCGTCGGCGAAGGGCGCCACGGCGTCGAGCATCGTCTTGTCGCCGACCTCGGCCCGGCCGTGGTGGACCAGCGCGTCCCGGGCCCGCCCCACCGCGGCGACCACGGTGTCGGCGTCCACCGGGGCGTCGTCGCCCAGCGCCTCGCCCACCGCGGTGAGCATCCGGCCCCACAGCATCCCGGAGGTGCCGCCGCCCTCGTCCGCCCACGCGTCGGCGGCCTCGACGACCGTCGTCCCGGCGCCCGCCCCGGCCCCGACGGCCGCCCGCGCGGCGTCCGCACCGGCCCGGCTGCCGGTCCGCATGCCGATGCCGTGGTCGCCGTCGCCGGCCACCGCGTCCAGTCGGCCCAGCTCGTCGGCGTGCTCGTCGAGCACGCCGGCCACCGTGGCCAGCAGGTCCGCGACCGCGGCCGCCACCGCCTTCGACCCGTCGCTCGCCGGCGGGACCGTCCGCCCGGCGGCGGCCTCGGCCTCCGCGACGTCGACGGGCTCGCGCTGCGCGACACCGCCGCGCCGGAAGGCGGGGGTGTCCGCGGGGGCGGTCCAGAGCCGTTCCAGCTCGCCGCCCGCCTCGTTGCCCAGCCACAGCAGCGTCAGCGAGCACCCGGCCATGTCGAAGCTCGTGCAGAACTCGCCGACCTCCGGGTCGACGACCTCGACTCCGGCATCGCGGAGCAGCCGGTCCACGCTGCGGTGGACGACGAACAGCTCCTCGTACTTGACGCTGCCCAGCCCGTTCAGGATCGGCACCACCCGTGCGCCGGCGAGCTCGACGCCCTCGGGCACCTCCTCGAGCAGGCGCGAGACGAACAGCTCGGCCAGCCCGTCCGCGGTCGGGATGTCGGTCTCGTCGATGCCGGGCTCGCCGTGGATGCCCAGCCCGACGGCCATCCGGCCCTCGGGGACGCTGAACAGCGGCTCGTCGGCCCCGGGCAGCGTGCAGCCCCCGAAGGCCACCCCGAACGACCGCGTGCGGTCGTTGGCCAGCCGGGCCACCCGCTCGACCTCGTCGAGGTCCCGGCCCTCCTCGGCGGCCGCGCCGGCGATCTTGAAGACGGTCAGGTCGCCGGCGATGCCGCGCCGCTTCCCCTTCTCGTCGAGCGAGGCGCTCCAGACGTCGTCGGTGACCAGCACGGTGCGGCAGTCGATGCCCTCGTCGCGCAGCTGCTCCTGCGCGGCGTCGAAGTTGAGCACGTCGCCGGCGTAGTTGCCGTAGCTGAACAGCACCCCGCGGCCCTCGTGGGCGGCCTTGGCGACCGAGTGGGCCCGCCGCACCGACGGCGAGGCGAACAGGTTGCCCATCGCGGCGCCGTGCGCGAGGCCGGGTCCGACGAGGCCCGCGAAGGCCGGGTAGTGCCCCGACCCGCCGCCGATGACCACCGCGACCGTCGGTCGGGGCGACCGGGTGGACCGGACGACGCCGCCGCGCACCGCGCGCACCCAGCGGCCGGAGGCAGCGACGAAGCCCTCGATCAGCTCGTCGCGGAAGTCGCTCGGGTCGTTGAACAGTCGCGTCATCGCGTCTCCAGGCGGGGTGGGCGTTCAGGATGGACCACGGCGGGCGCCGGCGCACATCCGCCGGAACGGATGTTCAGGCGTCGGTCGGCTCCTGGCCGGTGCGCTCGTACTCGGTGATCGCGGCGACCTTCGCCGCCGAGCTCGACGCCGGGTCGAACCGGTGCTCCAGCCACTCCCGGGCGAGCTTGCGGGCCAGCTCCAGGCCGACCACGCGCTCCCCGAAGCACAGCACCTGGGCGTCGTTGCTCAGCACCGAGCGCTCGACGGAGTAGCTGTCGTGCGCGGTGACGGCGCGGATGCCGGACACCTTGTTCGCGCTGATCGCGACGCCCAGCCCGGTGCCGCACACCAGCAGCGCGCGGTCCGCGCGGCCGTCGGCGATCATCCGCGCCGCGCGGACGGCGACGTGGGGGTAGTGGGTGTCCTCGTCGAGGTCCTCGCCGGCGTCGACGACCTCGGCCACCCGGTCGTCGCCCTCCAGGTCCTTCTTGAGCACGTCCTTGTAGCGGGAGCCGGCGTCGTCGCTGCCGACCACGATGCGCAGCTTGTCGGCCATGGCGGTCCTCCTGTCGTCGGGCGCTGTCCGTGTCGGGCCCTGTCGGTCGTCGGGCCCTGTCGGTCGTCGGGCGCTGTCGGTGTCGTCGGGTTACCCACGGTCAGACGGTCGAGCCGAACCTCTCCAGCGCCCGCGCCAGCTCCGGGTGCTCGCGCGCGGCGTCCTCGACGGGCCGCCCGGCCACGGCCGCGTCTACGGCCTGGCGCATCGCGTTCGCGCCGGCCGCGGCGCCGTCCGGGTGGCCCTGGACGGCCCCGCCGGCCCCGAGCACGATGTCGGTGCCGAGCTCGTCCACGTAGGTCGCGACGGCGCCGGGGTGCACACCGCCGCCGATCAGCGGGAAGCTGGGGGCGACGTGCGGGCGCGGCAGGGTCAGCTGCTGGACCGTCCGCAGGTACGACAGCCGCCGCAGCGGGTAGCCGCCGTAGGGCGTGATCGTCAGCGCGATGTCGGCGCCCGCCAGCCGGGGGAGCAGGCCGAGCGCGAGCGGGGCCGCCATGCCCGAGCCGGGGCCCTCGAAGTACGGGGCCGCCGCGGCGTAGTGGGCGAGGACCGGCACCCCGGCCACCGCGGCCAGGTTCTGCAGCCCGCCGAGCCCGACCGACGCGTACGCGCACATCACCGCGCGGGCGCCCGCGTCGACGGCGGCCTTCGCGTTGTCGATCATGCGGTCGGCGCGGTCCGTCACGTTCGGCACGTAGACCACGTAGCGGCCGGTCTCGTCGCGGGCGCGCTCCGCGGCGGCCAGGTAGGCCTTGACCCGGTCCGCGACCGGGGAGAACGACGGGTTGCCCATCAGCTCGTCGTCCTTGATCAGGTCGACGCCGCCCAGAGCGGTCTCGTAGAAGATCCGTGCGCCGGCCTCCGGGGTCAGCCCGGTGCACGGCTTGATCATGTTGAGCACCAGCGGCCGGTCGGGCACGCCGACCAGCTCGCGCACGCCCGCGATGCCGAACCGGGGGCCCACCAGCTCCGCGGCCAGCGCGTCGGGCAGCTGCAGGTCCACCAGCTTGGCCTGCACCGACGTCGAGACGTCGTTGCCGATCGTGGTGGCGAGCAGCATCGGGATCGACGGGCCGACGTTCACCGCCGGCAGCGCGATCTGCACGAAGTAGGCGCTGGTCGCGCCGGCCTGGGTGGTCAGGTCGACGGGCGGGGCCTCCAGCACCGTCACCACGCGGCCGAGGTGGCGCTCGCGCATCTCCTCGGTCACCCCGGGCACCTCGACCCAGGTGCCGATGGTCTGGCCCACGGCGTAGCTCGCGGCCTTGGCCAGGACGTCGGCGTCGGCGGGCAGCTCCAGGTGGTAGGTCGCGAGCAGGTAGTCGTCGCCGCGGACGGTCTCGCTGAGCCGGAACATGTCGGACGGACCCACGTGCTCCTCCTTCCTGCTCGCTGCGCTCGTGCCGCCGTTGCGACCGCAGCATGGTGGCTCCCCTGCGCTCCGACCGGAGGAAAGCCACCATGCTGCGCGAACTCGGACCAGCCGTCAGGTGCCGGTGATCTCGAAGTTGTTGATCTTGTCGGCGTTGTCCTTGGTGATCAGCGTGCAGTCCAGCGACTGCTTCTCGTCCGCCACGCCCGTCTGGCCGTTCTTGATGACGCCGTCGAGCTGCTGGACGGCCTTGTTCGTGCCCTCCACGATGGGCTGGAGCACGGTGGCGACCATCTCGCCGTTCTTGACCGCGGCCACGGCGTCGTTGTTGCCGTCGAAGCCGAGCACCTTGACCTGCGAGAGCTTGTTCGCCGCCTTGAGCGCGTTGATCGCCCCGAGGGCCATCTCGTCGTTGCCGGCGATGACCCCGTTGATGTCGGGGTTCTTCGACAGCAGCGCCTCCATCTTCTCCTGGCCGGTCTGGCGCTCCCAGTTCGCGATCTCCTGGCCGACCTTCTGCAGGTCCGGGTACTGCGAGATGACGCCCTTGTAGCCGTCCGAGCGGACCTGGGCGTTGTTGTCGCTGGGCTTGCCGAACAGCTCGACGTACTTGCCCTTGTAGTCCATCGCCTTGGCCCACTCCTCGGCTCCGAGGGTGGCGCCCTGCGCGTTGTTCGACACGATCTGGGACTTGGCCAGGCCCGTCTTCGCGATCTCGGCGTTGATCAGGACGACCGGGATGTTCGCGTCGACCAGCTTCTGCACCGCGGCGACGCTCTCCTGGGCGCCCGCCGGGTCCAGCAGCACCCCGGCGACCTTGTTGTTGATCGCCGTCTCGATGATGGTGTTCTGCTGGGCCGGCTCGTTCTTGTGCGCCGAGGTCTGGACCTGGTAGCCGGCCTTCCTGATCGCGGCCTCCGCGGTGTCGGACTCCGCCTTCCAGTACGGGTTCGACGGGTCGACGGTGATGAAGGCGATCGTCTTGCCGGCGGCGTCGCCGCCCGCCGCCGGAGCCGCGGAGGGCTGCCCCGCGCCGCCGGAGCCGCTCTCGCCGCCGCCGCCGCACGCGGCGAGGCCGAGGGTCAGGGCGCTCACGAGCAGCGAGGCCGCCAGCCTCCGGTGGACCTCTGGTCGTCTGGGCATGTCGATCCTTTCGCTGACGTGCGGGGTGGTGTCGGGCCGACGGGGTCGGCGGGTCGGGGGGCGGGCCCGGGGGGTCAGCCGGTGCGGGTGTCCACGTCGGCCCGCTCGTCGTGCGCGGTGCGGGCGGCGGCCGCGGCCCGCCGCGCGTTGCGCCGCCGCTGGGCGATCTGCTGGATCTGGTCCACGGCCACCGCGAGGATGATCACCGCGCCGGTGACGACCTGCTGCCAGAACGGCGAGACGCCCACGATGACCAGGCCGTTGGCCAGGAAGCCGATCACGAGGGCGCCGATGATGGTGCCGCGGACGGTGCCCCGGCCGCCGGACAGCGCCGCGCCGCCGATGACGACGGCCGCGATGGCGTTCAGCTCGTAGAACTGGCCGAGGTCCGCGGTCGACGAGCTGATGTTGGCGACCTGCAGGATCCCCACGAGCGCGGCGCACAGCCCGGACAGCACGTAGATCCGCGACTGCACCGTCTTGACCGGCACGCCGGACAGCGCCGCGGCGCGCTCGTTGCTTCCGGTGGCGTAGAGCCAGCGGCCGAACGGCGTCCGCGTGAGGATGATCGAGAAGGCGACGGCCATGAGGATCATGAACCAGGCCGAGATCGGCAGGCCGAGCGGGCGGCTGGCCCACACGTCGAAGAACCCGGTGTTCTCCAGGTAGGGCTGGCCGGTGAGCTCGTTGGTGATGTTCTGGCCGTTGAGCAGCACCTGCGTGAGGCCGCGGGCGACGTAGAGCATCCCGAGGGTGACGATGAACGGCGCGAGGTTGAGCCGGGCGATGAGCAGCCCGTTGATCCAGCCGACGAGCATCCCGACCAGCAGGCCGAGCACCACGACGACCCACACCCGCGGGTACATGTAGATCTCGGTCAGCGGGATCTGCACGCCGCGGAACAGGTTCCCGACCACCGCGCCGGTCAGGCCGACCGTCGACCCGACGGACAGGTCGATGCCGCCGTTGAGGATCACCAGCAGCATGCCCAGGGCGATGATGGCGTTGAACGCCACCTGCTTGATGATCGTGACGATGTTGCCCGCGGCCAGGTAGTTGTCGCTGAGCAGCCCGAACACCGCGATGATGATGACCAGCGCGATCAGGGCGCGGCCCTCGACCAGCACCGCGTTCAGGTTGACCGACGGGCGCGACGGCTTGTCCGGGGGCGCCGACCGGGTCGGCCCGGACGTCGTCGTGGCCGCACTCATGATCTTTCTCCGTTCGCCGCGCCGTGCTCGTCGGGCCGGGCCTGCCGGCCGTGCTCGTCGGGCCGGGCCCGCCGGCCGTGCTCGTCGGGCCGGACCTGCCGGCCGTGCCCGTCGGGCCGGTCGTCCTGCTCCGGGTTCGCGTCGTGCTCGCCCGACGCCGCCATGATCTCGTCCCGGGTGGCCGTCCGGGGGTCGAACTCGCGGATCACGCGACCCCTGCTCATGACGACGATGCGGTGCGACGCGGTGAGCGCCTCGCCGATCTCGGAGGTCACGTAGAGCACCGCGAGGCCCTTGCGCGCCTCGCGGAACAGCAGGGCGAAGATCTCGCCCTTGGCGCCCACGTCGATCCCGCGGGTGGGTTCGTCGAGCAGGATCACCTTCGGGTCGGTGAGCAGGATCTTGCCGATGACGACCTTCTGCTGGTTCCCGCCGGAGAGCGAGGTGATGGGCGCGCCGGGGCCGGAGGTCTTGACCCGGACGTCGCCGATCTGGCGCGAGACCTTCTCGCGCTCGCCCCGGCGGTCGATGAACGCGTTCTTGACCGTGGACAGCAGCCCCGCCAGCGACATGTTCGCGCCGACGCTCAGCAGCTGCACGAGCCCGTCGCGCTGGCGGTCCTCGGGCACCAGGCCCAGGCCGAGGTCGATGCGCTCGGCGACGCTCCTGCCCGCGAGGTCGCGCCCGTCGAGCAGGACCTGGCCGCCCGCCAGCGGGTCGCGGCCGGCGAGGGCCTCCATCAGCTCCGTGCGGCCCGCGCCCATCAGCCCGTAGAGGCAGACGATCTCGCCCGCGCGCACGTCGAGGGACACGTCGTTCACCGTCAGCCGGCCGGTGTCGAGCTCGGCGACGCTCACGTTCCGGATCGACAGCGCGACCTCGCCGTGGTCGCGGGGCTCGTCGGAGAAGTCGTACTCGGCCGCGCGCCCGACCATCCGGCGCACGACCCAGCCCAGGTCGATCTTCGCCGCGTCCTCCGCGGCGACCAGCTCGCCGTCGCGGAACACCACCGCGTGGTCGGCGATCTCGAGCGCCTCCTCCAGGTGGTGGGAGATGTAGACGATCGCGACGCCCTGCGCGGTGAGGTCGCGGATGACCTTGAACAGGACCTCGACCTCGTTCGCGCTCAGCGCGGAGGTCGGCTCGTCCATGATCAGGATCCGGGCGTCGGCGGCGAGCGCCCGCGCGATCTCGACGATCTGCTGCTGGCCGACGCGCAGGTCCGCGACCAGCGTCTCGGGCCGGATGGGCTCCTCGAGCCGCTCCATGAGCCGGCGGGTGATCTCCCGTTC
>DASVUG010000036.1:0-7683 GCA_036387155.1 Pseudonocardia sp.
GCTCGGCACCCTGGCCGTCTCGGTGTCGGGGCCGGCCCCGCGGATGACCGCGGACCTCGTCGCCCGCGCGGTCCCGCTCCTGCGCGACGCCGGCGAGCGTCTCGCCGTCGAGCTGGCCGAGCGCTCCAGCGCCTGAGCGTCCGCCCGGGTCCCGGTCCGGCGCGACGGCGCGGCGGGCGTCCGGCGCCGGGGCGGCGACCCTTGACGTGACCCCGGGCACGTCCTCCCGTGCCTAGCTATCCGCATGGCGGAATTATATTTCCGCGGCTAACGATGGTGGGGTCGACGGCATGGGACACCCGACGCTGGACGCGCTCAACCGGGCTCCGGCGGAGCCGGAGGCCCGCGACCTCGCCGCCTGCAACGCGTCGCCGCGCTGGGTCGCCGAGGTCCTCGCGCGCCGGCCCTACGCCGACGCCCCCGCGCTGCTGCGCACGGCCGAGGACGCAGCCCGCGCCCTGCCGTGGGACGAGGTCCGCACCGCCCTCGACGCCCACCCCCGCATCGGGGACCGCGCGCAGGGCCGGGGCACCGAGGCCCGGTGGTCGCGGCAGGAGCAGGCCTCCGTCGCGACGTCCGCGGCGGCCACGGCCGACGCGCTGCGGGCCGGCAACGCCGCCTACGAGCAGCGGTTCGGCCACGTGTTCCTGATCCGCGCGGCCGGTCGCAGCGCCGAGGAGATGCTCGCCGAGCTGCGCCGCCGGCTGGACAACGACGAGGCGAGCGAGCGCGCCGAGGTGACCGAGCAGCTGGCCCAGATCACCCGCCTGCGCCTCGCGAACCTGCTCGCCGGCTGACCCCCCGCCCGACCCACACCGAGGAGCGCGCATGGCCGTCACACTGGGCCACAACCAGTACGGCAAGGCGGAGACGCGCGTCGTGCGCGTGTTCCGCGACACCGAGCCGCACGAGATCGCCGACTACAACGTCAGCATCGCCCTGTCCGGCGACTTCGCCGACGTCCACCTCACCGGCGACAACCGCAAGTGCCTCACCACCGACGCGACCAAGAACACCGTCAACGCCTACGCGAAGGAGGCGGGCGACGCGGTCCGGCAGCCGGAGTCGTTCGGCGTCGCGCTGGCCCGCCACTTCGTCGACGACGTCCCGCAGGTGGACCGGGTCCGCGTGCAGCTCGAGGCCTACCCGTGGGACCGGATCGGCGTCGACGGCACCCCGCACCCGCACGCCTTCTCCCGGCGCGGCGCGTACGTGCGCACCGCCACCGTCACCTACGACGGCACCGACCTGTGGATCGTCTCCGGCGTGCGCGACCTGGTGGTGCTCAAGACCACGGACTCGGAGTTCCACACCTTCTACCAGGACCGCTACACCACGCTGCAGCCGACGAACGACCGGATCATGGCCACCTCGGTCACCGCGCAGTGGCTGCACACCGCTGCGGACACCGCCGGGGGCGACGCGGAGTGGGGCGCCTCGTAGGACCGGGTCCTGGCCACCCTCGGCGGCACGTTCGCCCGCCACCACAGCCTCGCGCTCCAACAGACGCTCTACGCGATGGGCGAGGCCGTCATCGACGAGCAGCCCGAGATCGCCGAGATCCGCTTCTCCCTGCCCAACAAGCACCACTTCGCGATCGACCTCAGCCCGTTCGACGTGGAGAACAAGAACGAGGTCTTCCACGCCGACGACCGGCCCTACGGCTACATCGAGGGCACCGTCCGCCGCGACGACGCCCCGGACCCCGGCCCGGCGGCCTTCGACCCCGGTCAGGGGTGGTGACGATGTCCCGTCCCGCCCGGCACCCGGTCGACGAGATCCTGCCCGCGCCGAAGCTCGCGATCTACGGCTTCCAGCACGTCCTGGCCTTCTACGCCGGCGCGGTGATCGTGCCGATCCTGCTGGCCAACGCGATCGGGCTGAACACCGAGCAGCTCATCCACCTGATCAACGCCGACCTGTTCACCTGCGGGATCGCCTCGATCATCCAGTCGGTCGGGTTCTGGAAGATCGGCGTCCGGCTGCCGCTGCTGCAGGGGGTGACCTTCACCGCCGTGTCCCCGATGATCGCCATCGGGCTCGCGAACGGCGGCGGCACCGACGGCCTGCTGGTCATCTACGGCGCGGTGATCGTGGCGGGGCTGTTCACCTTCCTCATCGCGCCCTACTTCTCGCGGCTGATCCGCTTCTTCCCGCCGGTCGTCACCGGCTCGGTCATCACGATCATCGGCATCGCGCTGCTGCCCGTCGCCGCCGCCGACGCCGCGGGCGGCGCCGGACCCGACCTCGACCCGACCAGCGGCCGGAACTTGGCCTACGCCCTCGGCACGCTCGTGCTCATCGTGCTGATCCAGCGGGTCTTCACCGGCTTCCTGGCGACGGTCGCGGTGCTGGTCGGGCTGGTCGTGGGCACGCTGGTGGCCTGGGCGCTCGGCGACGCGCACTTCGAGGCGGTGGCGACGTCGCCGTGGCTGGGGGTCACCACGCCGTTCTACTTCGGGTGGCCGAAGTTCGCGCTCGCGGCGATCATCTCGATGATCGTCGTCATGCTGATCACCGCCGTGGAGACGACGGGCGACGTCTTCGCCACCGGCGAGATCGTCGAGAAGCGGATCGCCCGCGGGGACATCGCGCGGGCGCTGCGCGCCGACGGGCTGGCCACCACCATCGGCGGCGTCCTCAACTCCTTCCCCTACACGTGCTTCGCCGAGAACGTCGGCCTGGTCCGGCTGACGCGGGTGAAGAGCCGCTACGTCGTCGCGGCCGCGGGTGTGATCATGATCGTCCTCGGGTTGCTGCCGAAGGCGGCGGCGATCGTGGCCGGCATCCCGCACCCCGTGCTCGGCGGCGCGGCGCTGGCCATGTTCGCCACCGTGGCGGTGGTCGGGATCCAGACGCTGTCGCGGGTCGACTTCCACGACCACCGCAACATCGTCATCGTGGGCACCAGCATCGGCCTGGCGATGTACGTGACCGCCCAGCCCGACGTGGCCAAGGCGGTGCCCGGCTGGGCGCAGATCATCCTCGGCAGCGGCATCACGCTGGGCAGCATCGCCGCGATCGGGCTCAACCTGGTCTTCCACCACGTCGGCAAGAGCTACGGCCCCGCGGTGGCCGGCCCGCCGGGCCCGGGCCAGGTGCGGCTGGACCAGGTGAACGACATGTCCCGCGAGGAGTTCGTCGCGACGTTCGGGGGGCTGTTCCAGGGCCCGGACTGGGTCGCCGAGCGCGCCTACGCGCAACGGCCCTTCGCCGACACGCAGGACCTGCGCCGGGCGTTCCAGGTCGCCCTGTTCGCGGCCACCCCGCAGGAGCAGCGGCAGCTCATCGACTCCTACCCCGACCTGGGCGCCCGGTCCGTCGCGACGGGCGACGAGGGCGAGGCGTCGCGGGCGGACCAGGCGGTCCTCGGGCTCGACCGGCTGGCCGAGCCCGAGCACGAGGAGCTGGCCGCGCTGACCGCGGCCTACCGGGAGCGGTTCGGCTTCCCGCTGGTCACCGCCGTGCGCGGCCAGGACTCGTTCGACCAGGTCCTGCGCCAGGGCTGGGAGCGGCTGGGCAACTGCGCCCCGCAGGAGCACGCCGCCGCGCTCGTGGAGATCGCGAAGATCGCCACCCACCGGTTCGACCGGCTGGTGGCCGACGCCAACCCCGTCCACACCGCCCGCGTCCGACACTGGGACGCGTGATGGAGCTCGGAACGGCCGCGGACACGACTCGACCCACGCTCACCGTGAACGGGGAGGAGCGGGCGGTCGGGGACGTCGCGCCGCACCTCACCGCGCTGGACTGGCTGCGCGAGCAGGGCCTCACGGGCGCCAAGGAGGGCTGTGCGGAGGGCGAGTGCGGCGCGTGCGCCGTGCTGGTCGCCCGGCCGGACGGCACGGCGGAGCACGCCGGCACCGCCGACGGCACGCCGAGGGGCGCCGCGAACGGGACGGTGGAGGGCACCGGTCGCACGCGGTGGACCGCGCTCAACGCCTGCCTCGTGCCGGTGCTGGCCCTCGACGGCCAGGAGGTGGTCACGGCCGAGGGCCTCGGCCGGCCGGGGGCCCTGCACCCGGTGCAGCGGGAGATGGCCGAGCGCGGCGGCTCGCAGTGCGGCTACTGCACCCCGGGCTTCGTCTGCAGCATGGCCGCGGAGTACTACCGGCCCGACCGGGTCGTGGGGACCGACCCGAGCGGCAACGGGCACGGCGGGCACAACGGACACGGCGGGCGCGGCGCGCACGGCGAGCACGGGCCGAACGGGTTCGACCTGCACGCGCTGAGCGGCAACCTGTGCCGCTGCACCGGCTACCGCCCGATCCGCGACGCGGCCTACGCCCTCGGCACCCCGGGTGGCGAGGACCGGCTCGCCGCGCGGCAGGGCGCGCCCGCGCCGCCCCCGGTGCCGACGCGGGTGCGCACGGCACGGGCCGCGTTCGTCCGGCCGCCCGACCTCGCCGCCGCCGTGGCGCTGCTGGCGGAGCGGCCCGACGCCACCGTGATCGCCGGCTGCACGGACTGGGGCGTCGGGGTCAACCTCCGCGGGACGCGGTCCCCGTTCGTGGTGGCCGTCGACCGGCTGGCCGAGCTGCGCACGTTCCACGTCGACCCGGCGACCGGCGGCGGAGGCGCGATCGAGATCGGCGCTGCGCTGACGCTGTCCGAGGTCGAGCGGCGGCTGGCCGGCCGGGTGCCGTTGCTGGACCTGCTGTTCCCGCAGTTCGCGTCCCGGCTGATCCGCAACGGCGCCACCCTCGGCGGCAACCTCGGCACCGGCTCGCCGATCGGCGACGCCCTGCCGGCGCTGCTGGCCCTGGAGGCGTCGGTGGTGCTGACCGGCGTCGACGGCGACCGGACCGTGCCGCTGGACCGCTACTTCACCGGCTACCGCTCGACGGTCAGGAGGCCCGGCGAGCTGATCCGGGCGGTCCGCGTCCCGCTGCCCCTGGCGCCCACGGTGGCCTTCCACAAGGTCGCCAAGCGGCGTTTCGACGACATCTCCGGCGTCGCGGTGGCCTTCGCCCTCGAGATCCGCGACGGGGTCGTGGAACGGGTCGCGATCGGGCTGGGCGGGGTGGCGGCGACGCCGCTGCGCGCCACCGCCACCGAGGACGCGCTGCGCGGGCGTCCCTGGACGGGGGCGACGGTGCAGGCCGCCGCCGCGGTGCTGCGCGGCGAGGGCACCCCGATCGACGACCAGCGGGCCAGCGCCGCCTACCGCACGGCGATGCTGGAGCAGAGCCTGCTCCGGTTCCACGCGGAGACGGCGCCCGAGGAGGTTTCGGCATGAGCGAGCTGAGCACGAGGCCGCCGCAGGCGGTGGTGGGCCTCGCGATCCCCCACGAGAGCGCGGACCTGCACGTCACCGGGCTGGCGCTCTACACCGACGACCTCGTGGGGCGCTACACCGGCGTGCTGCACGCCCACCCGGTGCAGGCGCCGCACACGCACGCGCGGGTCGTCGCGCTGCGCACCGCGCCCGCGCTGGCGGTGCCCGGCGTCGTCCGGGTGCTGACCGCGGACGACGTGCCCGGCGTCAACGACGCCGGCGTCAAGGGCGACGAGCCGCTGTTCCCCCGGGAGGTGTGCTACCACGGGCACGCGGTCTGCTGGGTGCTCGCCGAGACCCTGGAGGCGGCCCGGGAGGGCGCCGCCGCCGTCGAGGTCGACTACGAGCCGCTGCCCGCGGTGGTCACGATCGCCGAGGCGATCGCGGCGGGGAGCTTCCAGGGCGGCCGTCCCACCGTCCGGCGCGGCGACCCGGACTCGGTCTGGGCGGCCTGCGCGCACGTCGCCGAGGGCGTGACCGAGTTCGCCGGGCAGGAGCACTTCTACCTGGAGACGAACGCGGCGCTGGCGGCGGTCGACGAGAGCGGGCAGGTGTTCGTCCAGTCCAGCACCCAGCACCCGACCGAGACCCAGGAGATCGTCGCGCACGTGCTCGGCCTGGCCGACCACGAGGTCACGGTGCAGTGCCTGCGGATGGGCGGCGGGTTCGGCGGCAAGGAGATGCAGCCGCACGGCTACGCGGCGATCGCCGCGCTGGGCGCCCGCCTGACCGGGCGTCCGGTCCGCCTGCGGCTCAACCGCCAGCAGGACATGACGATGACGGGCAAGCGCCACGGCTTCCACGCGTCCTGGAAGGCCGGCTTCGACGCCGACGGCCACCTGCTCGCGCTGGCCGCGACGCTGACCTCCGACGGCGGGTGGAGCCTCGACCTGTCCGAGCCCGTGCTGGCCCGGGCGCTCTGCCACGTCGACAACGCCTACTGGATCCCGCACGTCGAGGTGCACGGGCGGATCGCGCGGACGAACAAGACCTCGCAGACGGCCTTCCGCGGCTTCGGCGGCCCCCAGGGCATGCTCGTGGTCGAGGACGTGCTGGGCCGCTGCGCGCCCGCACTGGGGCTGCCGGCGCGGGAGCTGCGGCGGCGCAACTTCTACCGCCCGGGCCAGGAGACGCCCTACGGGCAGCCGGTGCGCCACCCGGAGCGGCTGGAGCGGGCGTGGACGCAGGTCGCCGCCTCCGGTGACGTCGACCGCCGGCTGGCGGCGATCGAGGCGTTCAACGCCGCCCACCCGCATACCAAGCGGGGGCTCGCGATGACGCCGGTGAAGTTCGGCATCTCGTTCAACCTCACCGCGTTCAACCAGGCCGGCGCGCTGGTGCACGTCTACAAGGACGGCTCGGTGCTGGTCAACCACGGCGGCACCGAGATGGGCCAGGGCCTGCACACGAAGATGCTGCAGGTCGCCGCCACGGCGCTGGGCGTGCCGCTGGCGACGGTGCGCCTGGCCCCCACCCGCACCGACAAGGTGCCCAACACCTCGGCCACCGCGGCGAGCTCGGGCGCCGACCTCAACGGCGGCGCGGTGAAGAACGCCTGCGAGCAGATCCGGGCGCGGCTCGCCGAGGTGGCCGCGGCCCGGCTCTCCGTGCACCCCGACGACGTCCGGTTCGCCGACGGGTTCGTCACCGGCCTGGCCGACACCGACGAGCGGATCCCGTTCGCCGACGTCGTGCACGACGCCTACTTCCGGCGGGTGCAGCTGTGGGCGGCCGGCTTCTACCGCACGGCGGGCCTGCACTGGGACGCCGCGCGCATGCAGGGCTCGCCGTTCAAGTACTTCTCCTACGGCGTCGCCGCGAGCGAGGTGGAGGTCGACGGCTTCACCGGGGCGTACCGGCTCCGCCGGGTCGACATCGTGCACGACGTGGGCGACAGCCTCTCGCCGCTGGTCGACCTCGGGCAGGTCGAGGGCGGTTTCGTGCAGGGCGCGGGCTGGCTGACGCTGGAGGACCTGCGCTGGGACGAGACCGACGGCCCGCACCGGGGCCGCCTGACCACGCAGGCGGCCAGCACCTACAAGCTGCCGAGCTTCTCGGAGATGCCCGAGGACTTCCGCGTGACGCTGCTGGAGCGGGCGAGCGAGGACGGCGTCGTCTACGGGTCCAAGGCCGTCGGCGAGCCGCCGCTGATGCTCGCGTTCAGCGTGCGCGAGGCGCTGCGCGAGGCGGTGGCGGCGTTCGGGCCGCCGGGGCACTGCGTCGAGCTGGGCTGCCCGTCCACCCCGGAGCAGGTGTTCTGGGCGATCGAGGCCGCCCGCGCCGCGGCCGCCCCCGCCCGATTGCAGGAAAGCCACCTTCATGCAACCAGGCCGCAGGAAAGTGGCTTTCCTGCAACCACGGCCGGCCCTGCCGCCACGGCGACGACCGTCGGGAGCTGAGCCGTG
>DASVUG010000037.1:0-9968 GCA_036387155.1 Pseudonocardia sp.
CATCGGCCCGCCGGAGACGAACACCGTGGGGATGTTCAGCCGCATCGCGGCGTTGAGCATGCCGGGCGTGATCTTGTCGCAGTTCGAGATGCACACCAGCGCGTCCGCGGCGTGCCCGTTCACCATGTACTCCACCGCGTCCGCGATCACCTCGCGCGACGGCAGCGAGTAGAGCATCCCGCCGTGCCCCATCGCGATCCCGTCGTCCACGGCGATCGTGTGGAACTCCCGCGGCACGCCCCCGGCCTCCCGCACCGCCCCGGCCACGAGGTCGCCGAGGTCCTTGAGGTGCACGTGGCCGGGCACGAACTGGGTGTAGGAGTTCGCGATCGCGACGATCGGGCGCCCGAAGTCGTCGTCGCCCATGCCGGTCGCCCGCCACAGGGCGCGGGCGCCGGCGGCGTTGCGGCCGTGGGTGGTCACGCGGGAACGCAGGGCCGGCACGCGGGGCCTCCAGCCAGATCGGGCGCCCGGCGGGGCCGGCGCGCGGGGAGGGTGTTCGTCGAGCGGCGGGAGCGGCGGGACCGCGCCCACGTCGACCCGGTTGACGGTACGCGCGGCGGCGATCAGCCGTCGCCGCGGCCCGAGTTCGCAACAGCAAACGGTTCGGCGAATTCGCCGCGGCGGCGGCGTCGCTGCGGCAGCTTCTTCCTCACGTGCAAGGCTGCCTGGATGACGACCGGCCTTGGCGAGCCGTTGCACGACCTCGACGCCGGGATGCAGGCAGTGCTCGACCGCGTCCGCGCCGACGCCGACGGTGTGGAGCCCGGCCTGGCGCTCGCTGTCGACGCGTCGTTCGGTGGCACCGACGACGGCTCGCCGGCGCACCACGTGGTGGTCAGGATCGAGGAGAACACCACCGCGGTGGGGTTCGAGCCCGGGCTCGAGTCGGGCTGCGGGGAGGTCATGAGCGTCCTGCAGGACGCGGTCGTCGACTCCCTCGGACGGCCCTGGCCGGAGGTCCACGACGACGGCGGCAGCGTCGGGGTGCTCGACGTCGCTGTCGAGCCGGTCGGCATCGCGCACTGGAGCCTGCGCGGCCGTCCCCTGTGCGCGGTCGGCCATCTCGTCCCCACCTGCCGCGCCCTGGGATGGCGCATCCGCTGATCGACGGCGACGCCCGCCTGACGCAGGTCGCGGGGGCCTACGTCGTCGTCCTCGGACTGGCGGTCGGCGCGGTCGGTGTGGCCCCGGTCGTCGGTGCGCTCCTGACCGCGTCCGCACTGATCGGAGCAGCCATCGCACGCCTCCCCCGGCGCGCCGCCGTCCTGGGTGTCGCCCCCTTGATCCTCGCAGCCGGAGTTCCCTGGCCGGTCCCGGCGGTGGCGGCCGTACTCGCGTCCCGGGTCGTCGGCGGCCCGATGCTCACAACAGCCACAGCGCGGCGAGCCGACCAACCCGCGCGTTCGGTGGCAGAGGTCGCCGTGCTGGTCGCGGTGTGCGTGCCGGCAGCCGCGGCACTGGCGAACCACTCGCTCGGCGACGAGCGGCCGGTGCTGCCGCTCGGTCGCCCGCCCGTGCTCGCCGTCGCGGCCGTCGTGATCCTTGCCGCCGTTCTCAACGCGACGGCGGAGGAATTGTTCTGGCGCGGCGCTGCGATGCGGCTGCTGGCAGACAGCGGGCACCGCGCGCCGACGACGATCGGCCTCCAGGCCGTGTCGTTCGGTGCCGCCCACGCCGCAGGGCTACCGGGCGGCGTCCCCGGCGCGGTCGGGGCACTCGGGCTCGGTTTGTTCCTGGGCGTGCTGCGGTTCCGACAGCCGGCCATCCGCGGCTGTGTCGTGGTGCACACAGCTGTCGACGTGGCCCTCTTCGGCGTGCCCGCGGATCGGGTCGTCCGGGTCGGTTAGCGGCGGGTGCTACCCGTCGGTCGGGTCGGGGACGCGGCCGCCGCTGGCCGCGGCGAGGGCGGGCAGGTCGCGGACGTGCACGGCGGGCAGCGCCAGCTCGCCGCCGTCGGCCAGCACCGCGTGCACGCCGGCGCGCTTGTCGACGCGCAGGCCCTTCAGCGCCGTCCAGGGCACCTCGCGGCTGCCGACCACGCGGCGCACGTGGAGGCCGTCGGCGTCGGCGACGGTGCGCGACCGGAACGTCCACACGACCACCGCGACGGGCAGCAGGTAGACCAGCCACAGGTACGGCGCCCCGAACGCGACGGGCGTCGCGACCAGCGCGAGCGCCAGGGCGAACAGCACCGTCAGCCGGGAGACGCGGAAGACGGCCTGCGGGCTGCCCGAGGTGTTCACCCCACCCATCGTCCCACCGATCGCGGGACCGGGTCCGGGATCGCGACGCGCGGGTGGTGGGGGTCGGTGCGCGGACCGTGGCGGTACGCGGACGCCGATCTCGCGGGGGTGATCGCCCGGCGCGGGTGGTGACGGTCGGTGCGGGAGCCCTACCCGTACGCGGACGCCGATCGTCCCATGATGTGGACGCAACTCCCACCCGTTTGACGCCCCCTCCGCCGCCCCGTTAACCTCACCGCCATGTCCGTCATCCGGGTGCTCGTACTTCCCAGGCGCGTCGACGCCTAGGTACGCCCGCCCGTCGACGCGCACCCTCGCCCCGCCCACCGGCGGGCCGGGGGTTTTTTGTTGCCCCAGATCGTTCGTCACAGCCGCCCCCGACCAGCGAGAACGAGGCCACGCGATGACCACCGCCACCCCCCGCCCGGTCCCCGGCCCGCCGCGACCGGCCCCGCCGCCGCGCCCCGAGGCCGCCGCCCCCCGGCGCGAGGGAGTGACGGCGCGGAGGGCCGACCCGGAGCCGATGACGGGGGCCCAGGCGCTCGTGCGGTCGCTGGAGGAGGCGGGCTGCGACGTCGTCTTCGGGATCCCCGGGGGAGCGATCCTCCCCGCGTACGACCCGCTGCTGGACTCCACGAGGGTCCGGCACGTCCTCGTCCGCCACGAGCAGGGCGCGGGACACGCCGCCACCGGGTACGCGCAGGCCACCGGGCGGGTCGGCGTGTGCATGGCGACGTCCGGACCGGGGGCGACCAACCTCATCACCCCGCTGGCCGACGCCCACATGGACTCCGTGCCCGTCGTCGCGATCACCGGGCAGGTCGCCCGGCCGCTGATCGGCACGGACGCGTTCCAGGAGGCCGACATCACCGGCATCACCATGCCGGTGACCAAGCACAACATGCTGGTGACCGACGCCGCGGAGATCCCGCGGGCGGTCGCCGAGGCGTTCCACCTGGCGTCGACGGGCCGACCGGGCCCGGTGCTGGTGGACATCTCCAAGGACGCGCTGCAGTCCCCGACGCTGTTCTCGTGGCCGCCGGAGCTGCGCCTGCCCGGCTACCGGCCGACGACGCGGCCGCACGGCAAGCAGATCCGCGAGGCGGCCAAGCTCATCTGCTCGGCGCAGCGCCCCGTGCTCTACGTCGGTGGCGGCGTGCTCAAGGCCGAGGCCACCGCGGAGCTGCTGGCGCTGGCCGAGCTGACGAACATCCCGGTGGTCACCACGCTGATGGCGCTGGGGGCGTTCCCGGACAGTCACCGGCAGCACGTCGGCATGCCCGGCATGCACGGCAGCGTCTCGGCGGTCGGCGCGCTGCAGAAGGCCGACCTGCTGGTCACGCTGGGGGCCCGGTTCGACGACCGGGTCACCGGGCAGCTCGCGACGTTCGCGCCCGGCGCGAAGATCGTGCACGCCGACGTCGACCCGGCCGAGATCGGCAAGAACCGGCGCGCGGACGTCCCGATCGTGGGCGACGCCAAGGAGGTGCTGGTCGACCTGCTGGCGGCCGTCGAGGCGGAGCGCGCCACCGGCACGGCCGACCTCACGGCCTGGTGGGCCCAGCTCGACGCGTGGCGCACGACCTACCCGCTGGGCTACGACTGGCCCGACGACGGGTCGCTGTCCCCGCAGTACGTCATCGAGCGGATCGGCGCCATCGCCGGGCCGGACGCGGTGTACTGCGCCGGCGTCGGCCAGCACCAGATGTGGGCCGCGCAGTTCGTGAAGTACGAGAAGCCCCGGACGTGGCTCAACTCCGGGGGCCTGGGCACGATGGGCTACGCGGTGCCCGCCGCGATGGGCGCGAAGGTCGCCCGGCCCGACGCCGTGGTGTGGGCCATCGACGGCGACGGCTGCTTCCAGATGACCAACCAGGAGCTCGCCACCTGCGCGATCGAGGGCATCCCGATCAAGGTCGCCGTGATCAACAACGGCAACCTGGGCATGGTGCGGCAGTGGCAGACCCTGTTCTACGGGGAGCGCTACTCCCAGACCGAGCTCGGCACGCACAAGCACCGCATCCCGGACTTCCTGCTGCTGGCCGAGGCCATGGGCTGCGTGGGCCTGCGCGCCGAGTCGCGCGAGGACGTCGACCGGGTCATCCGGGACGCGATGGCGATCACGGACCGCCCGGTCGTGATCGACTTCGTGGTCGGCGCGGACGCGCAGGTCTGGCCGATGGTGGCCGCCGGCACCGGCAACGACCAGCTGATGGCCGCGCGCAGCATCCGGCCGCTGTTCGACGGCGACGAGCTGGTCGCCGACATCGACACCGAGAGCGCGGTCACCGCGGCGGCCAACGAGCAGAGCCAGGAGGCGCAGTGAGCGGGCTCGCGAGCTCACCGTTCAGCACAGCACGGTCCGGCGCGAGCCCGACGAGCGTCAGCGAGGAGGGGTCGTGACGGAGCAGCACACGTTGTCGGTGCTCGTCGAGGACAAGCCCGGCGTGCTCGCCCGCGTGTCGGGGCTGTTCTCCCGGCGGGGGTTCAACATCGCCTCGCTGGCCGTGGGGCCCACGGAGCACCCGGGGGTCTCGCGGATGACGATCGTGGTCTCCGTCGCCGACTTCCCGCTCGAGCAGGTGACCAAGCAGCTCAACAAGCTCGTCAACGTCATCAAGATCGTCGAGCTCGAGCCGGCGCAGTCCGTGCAGCGCGAGCTGCTGCTGGTCAAGGTGCGGGCGGACGCCGCGGTGCGCAGCCAGGTGCTGGAGACCGTCCAGCTCTTCCGCGCCAAGGTCGTCGACGTGGCGCCCGAGTCGCTGACGATCGAGGCCACCGGCACCGGGGACAAGATCGCCGCGCTGCTGCGCCTGCTCGAGCCCTACGGCATCCGCGAGATGGTGCAGTCCGGGATGGTCGCGGTCGGCCGCGGCCCCCGGTCGATCACCGCCGCCGCCGCCCGCTGAGAGGGTGCTGGGGTACTAGCAGGCGCGTGCCACGCGGCCCCGTAGCTCAGGATCCTCTCCGACAGTCCTCACCCACTTCCGCCGAAAGGCATTCCATGACCGTGAACATCTACTACGACGACGACGCCGACCTGTCGATCATCCAGGGCCGCAAGGTCGCCGTGATCGGCTACGGCAGCCAGGGCCACGCGCACGCCCTGTCGCTGCGCGACTCCGGCGTCGACGTGCGCATCGGCCTGCCCGAGGGGTCGAAGAGCCGGGCGAAGGCGCAGGAGGAGGGCCTCCGCGTGCTGACGCCCGCGGAGGCGTCCGCCGAGGCCGACCTGATCATGATCCTGGCGCCGGACACCGCGCAGCGCCACATCTACGCCGAGTCGATCGCCCCGAGCCTGAAGGCCGGCGACGCGATCTTCTTCGGGCACGGGTTCAACATCCGGTACGGCCTGATCACCGCCCCGAAGGACGTCGACGTGGCGATGGTGGCGCCGAAGGGCCCCGGCCACCTCGTGCGCCGCCAGTTCGTCGACGGCAAGGGCGTGCCGTGCCTGATCGCGGTCGAGCAGGACCCGTCGGGCCGGGCCAAGGACCTCGCGCTGTCCTACGCCGCGGCCATCGGCGGCGCCCGGGCGGGCGTCATCGAGACGACGTTCACCGAGGAGACCGAGACCGACCTGTTCGGCGAGCAGGCCGTGCTCTGCGGCGGCATGGCCGCGCTGGTGCAGACCGGCTTCGAGGTGCTCACCGAGGCCGGCTACGCCCCGGAGATCGCGTACTTCGAGTGCCTGCACGAGCTCAAGCTGATCGTCGACCTCATGTACGAGGGCGGGATCGCCAACGAGCGGTTCTCCATCTCCGACACCGCGGAGTACGGCGACCTGACCCGCGGCCCGCGCGTGGTCAACGCCGCCACGAAGGCCGAGATGAAGAAGATCCTCGGCGAGATCCAGGACGGGTCGTTCGCCCGGGAGTGGGTGGCCGAGGACGACAACGGGCGCCCGAACTTCACGAAGCTCCAGCGCGAGGGCCAGGAGCACCCCATCGAGCAGGTGGGGGAGAAGCTGCGCGGCCTGATGAGCTGGGTGGGCACGAAGGCGACCTGAGCGGCGGGTCGCACGGCGCGGGCCGGGGGCTGCCGCCCCGGCCCGCGTCCGGCCCTAGTCCACGCCCTCCGGCGTCGCGCCCTGCACCTCGACGGCGTCCGCGGTGATGCGATCGATCTCCGCCAGGTCGTCCGCGGTCAGCTCGACGTCGACGGCGGCGAGGCTGCGCTCGATGTTGCGCCGCGACCGCGCCCCGACGATCGCGACGTGCACCTCGGGCTGCGCCAGCGTCCAGGCGATCGCCAGCTGGCTCACCTCGACGCCCTTGCCCGCGGCGAACTCCTTCAGCGCGTCGACGACCCGCAGGTTCGTCCGCAGGTCCTCGCCCCGGAACGCCGACGCCTGCGCGCGCCAGTCGCCCTCGTCGAAGGTCGCGTCCTCGGTCATGGTCCCGGTCAGCAGGCCCGAGCCCAGCGGGCTGTAGACCAGCACCCCGATGTCGTGCTCCCGCACGTAGGGCCAGACCTCGGCCTCCACCGACCGGCGGAACAGGTGGTAGGGCGGCTGGAGCGTCTCGACCGGGCGGGTCCGCTCGAACGCCGCCATCTGCCGCGCGTCGAAGTTGGACACCCCGACGTGGCGGATCTTGCCCTCGTCGACCAGCTCCTGCAGGTAGCCGGCGGTGTCCTCGAACGGGGTGTGCGCGTCGGGCCAGTGGACCTGGTAGAGGTCGATGTGGTCGAGCCCCATCGCCCGCAGGCTCGACTCCACGCCCGCGCGCAGGAACTCCCGCCCGCAGTTGCGGGTGCGCTCGCCGCCGGGGTCGATCCCGCCCTTGGTGGCGATCACCACGTCGTCGCGGTGGTGGTCGAGCTCGTCGCGCAGCGCGTCGCCGAGGATCTTCTCGGCGGTCCCGCCGCCGTAGGCCTGCGCGGTGTCGAAGAAGGTGACGCCCAGCTCGCGGGCGTACCGGATCGCCGTCCGCGCGGCGTCGGCGTCCACCGAGCCCCAGTCGCCGCCGAACGACCACGTGCCGAAGGCGATCCGGGAGACCTGCAGGCCGGACCGGCCGAGCGTCGTCGTCCTCATGGCCGCGAGTGTTCGTCACCGGCCCGCCCGGGCGCCACCCGGAGCCGTCGGGGGCACCAACTACGATCGGGCCCGGTTCACCGTCGTCGATCCCGGAGCACTGCAACCGCCGTGAGCACCCCACGCCCCCGCCCCGTCGTCCTCCTCGCCGAGAAGCTCGCGCCCTCGGCCGTCGAGCTGCTCGGCGGGGACGTCGAGATCCGCCACGTCGACGGGACGGACCGCCCGGCGCTGCTCGCCGCCCTCGCCGACGCGGACGCCCTGCTGGTGCGCTCGGCGACGAAGGTCGACGCCGAGGCGCTCGCCGCGGCGCCGCGGCTGAAGGTCGTCGCGCGGGCCGGGGTCGGGCTGGACAACGTCGACGTGCCCGCGGCGACGGCGCGCGGGGTCATGGTCGTCAACGCGCCCACGTCGAACATCGTCTCGGCCGCCGAGCACGCCGTCGCCCTGCTGCTCGCCACCGCCCGGCACATCCCGGCCGCCGACGCCAGCCTGCGCGCCGGGCAGTGGAAGCGCAGCGCCTACACCGGCGTCGAGCTGAACGGCAAGACCCTCGGCGTCGTCGGCCTGGGCAAGATCGGCCAGCTCGTCGCGCAGCGGCTGGCGGCGTTCGACGTCAAGCTGATCGCCTACGACCCCTACGTCGCGCCCGCCCGCGCCGCGCAGCTCGGCATCGAGCTGGTGGACCTCGAGGACCTGCTCCGCCGGTCCGACCTGATCTCGATCCACCTGCCCAAGACCCCGGAGACGCTCGGCCTCATCGGCAAGGAGCAGCTCGCGCTGACCAAGCCCGGCGTGCTGATCGTCAACGCCGCCCGCGGCGGCCTGGTGGACGAGGAGGCGCTGGCCGACGCGGTGCGCAGCGGGCACGTCGGCGGTGCCGGCATCGACGTCTACGTCACCGAGCCGACGACCGCCAGCCCGCTGTTCGAGCTGCCGCAGGTCGTCGTCACCCCGCACCTGGGCGCGTCGACCGACGAGGCGCAGGACCGCGCCGGCACCGACGTCGCCCGTTCCGTGCAGCTCGCCCTGGCCGGCGAGTTCGTGCCGGACGCGGTGAACGTGCAGGTCCGCGGCATCGTCGGGGAGGAGGTCCGGCCCTGGCTGTCGCTGACGCAGAAGCTCGGCACGGTGGTGCACGCGCTCGCCGGGCGGCTCCCCGGCGCGCTCACCGTGAGCGTGTCGGGCGAGCTGGCCGCCGACGACGTGTCGGTGCTGCCGCTCGCCGCGCTGCGCGGGGTCTTCGCGCACGTCGTCGAGGAGCAGGTCACCTTCGTCAACGCGCCGGCGCTGGCCGCCGACCGCGGCGTCGGGGTGGAGCTGGTGACGTCGCCGGAGAGCGAGAACTACCGCAGCGTCGTGCAGCTGCGCGCGGCGATGCCCGACGGCGGGGCGATCACGGTGTCCGGCGCGCTGACCGGGCGCACGCAGGTGGAGAAGCTGGTGGAGGTCAACGGCCGCCACTTCGACCTGCGCGCCGAGGGTGACGTCGTCGTGCTGGAGTACGGGGACCGCCCCGGGGTCATGGGCCGGGTCGGGACGCTGCTGGCCGAGGCCGCGGTGAACATCGAGGCCGCGCAGATCAGCCAGACCACCGGCGGCACGGACGCGATCATGCTGCTGCGGGTGGACCGGCCCGTCCCCGCGGACGTCCTCGAGCCCATCGGGGCGTCCATCGGCGCCCGCACGACGCGGCTGGTCTCGTTCGAGTGAGCCCCGGCGGGGTGGAGCGGGACGTCCCGTTCACCCGGACGGGCGGCGGCGGACCGGCCGGTCCGATCGCAGCGAGTAGCGTGCCCGTCACCGCCCACGCGTGTCCGAGGAGCCGGCGCCGCCCGGCGCGGCCCCTCGGTGGGACCGCGGCGCCCATGGCGCGAGGTCCTCGGGGCGGGAACCTGCGGCAGGAGAGGGAGTGGGGTCATGCGCCTTGCGGTCATCCCGGGTGACGGCATCGGGCCGGAGGTCGTCGACGAGGCCCTGAAGGTGCTCACCGAGGTGGTGCCGGACGTCGCGACGACGACGTACGACCTGGGCGCCGCCCGCTGGCACGCCACCGGTGAGCTGCTGCCCGAGTCCGTGCTGACCGAGCTGCGCGAGCACGACGCGATCCTGCTCGGCGCCGTCGGCGACCCGTCGGTGCCCAGCGGGATCCTCGAGCGCGGGCTCCTCCTGCGGCTGCGCTTCGAGCTCGACCACCACGTGAACCTGCGGCCCGCCCGCCTGTACCCGGGCGTGCGCGGCCCGCTGGCCGCCCGCTCGGAGATCGACCTGCTGGTGGTGCGGGAGGGCACCGAGGGCCCGTACGCCGGGACGGGCGGGCACCTGCGCAAGGACACCGAGCAGGAGATCGCCACCGAGGTCAGCGTGAACACCGCGTACGGCGTCGAGCGGGTCGTGCGCGACGCGTTCGCCCGCGCCGAGCGCCGCCCGCGCAAGCACCTGACGCTCGTGCACAAGACGAACGTGCTGACCCACGCCGGGTCGCTGTGGTCGCGGCTGGTGGAGGAGGTGTCGCTGGAGCACCCCGACGTCAGCGTGGCCTACCAGCACGTCGACGCCACCACGATCCACCTGGTGACCGACCCCGGGCGGTTCGACGTGATCGTCACCGACAACCTCTTCGGCGACATCCTGACCGACCTCGCCGCCGCCGTGACGGGCGGGATCGGGCTGGCCGCCAGCGG
>DASVUG010000038.1:0-8349 GCA_036387155.1 Pseudonocardia sp.
AGGATCGCCACGATGCCGATCACGATGGCCGCCCGCCGGGCCACCTTGACCTCCATCTGCGACGTGTCCTCGCCCGTCTGGTCGTGCTTGATCACGTTGACGTAGATGTCGTGCGCGAACGAGGCCGACGCCGTGATCGTCAGGCCGGCGACCACCGCCAGGATCGTGGCGAACGCGACGGCCGCGATCACCCCGAGCAGCACGGTGCCGCCGAGCTGGTAGGCCAGCAGCGGCGCCGCCGAGTTCGCCCCACCGGGCGCCTTGCGGATCGCGTCCGGGCCGACCAGCGCGGCCGCGCCGTAGCCGAGGGTGAGCGTGAACAGGTAGAACAGGCCGATCAGCCCGATCGCCCAGACCACCGAGCGGCGGGCCTCCTTGGCCGTGGGCACGGTGTAGAAGCGCATGAGGATGTGCGGCAGCCCGGCCGTGCCGAGCACCAGGGCCAGGCCGAGGGACAGGAAGTCGATCCGGGTGGTCGCGGACTTGCCGTACTGCGCGCCCGGCGCCAGCAGCTTCTCGCCCGCCGCGCCGCCCTTGGCGACGGCGTCGCCGAGCAGGGCCGACAGGTTGAAGCCGTAGAGGGCGAGCACCCACAGCGTGATGATCCCCGCGCCCGCGATGAGCAGCACCGCCTTGATGATCTGCACCCAGGTGGTGCCGCGCATGCCGCCGATCAGCACGTAGGCGATCATCACGGCGCCGACGAGCGCGATCACGACCGCCTGGCCGGACTTGCTCGTCACGTTCAGCAGCAGCGCGACCAGGCCGCCGGCCCCCGCCATCTGGGCCAGCAGGTAGAAGAACGACACGGCGAGCGTCGAGGTCGCGGCCGCGGCGCGGACGGGCCGCTGGCGAATCCGGAACGCCAGCACGTCACCCATCGTGTAGCGGCCGGTGTTGCGCAGCAGCTCCGCGACCAGCAGCAGCGCCACGAGCCAGGCCACGAGGAAGCCGACGGAGTACAGGAAGCCGTCGTAGCCGTTGATCGCGATGGCCCCGGCGATGCCGAGGAACGACGCCGCCGACAGGTAGTCCCCGGAGATCGCGATGCCGTTCTGCTGGCCCGAGAAGCCGCCGCCGGCGGTGTAGAAGTCCGACGCCCCGCTGGACGCGCGCTTGCTGACCCGGATGACGATCAGCAGCGTCGCCACCACGAACGCGGCGAAGATCGAGATGTTGAGGATCGGGCTGCTGCCCTCGACACCCGCGGCGAGGATCACTTGACGTCTCCTTCGGTGGTACGGCCCTCGACGGCGCGACCCTCGACGGCGCGGCCCTCGACGGCGCCCCGGCCCTCGACGTCGGTGCGCAGGTCGGCGACCAGCGGGTCGAGGCGGCGCTCGGCGAAGCGGATGTAGAGGAAGGTGATGAGGAACGTCGAGACGAACTGCAGCAGCCCGAAGACGAGCCCGACGTTGATGTTGCCGACCAGCTTGATCGCCATGAACGACGGCGCGTAGCTCGCCAGCAGCACGTACAGCAGGTACCAGGCCAGGAACAGCCCCGTCATCGGGAAGACGAAGCTGCGCAGCCGCCGCCGCAGCTCCTGGAACTCGGGCTCGTCGCGGATCCGTTCCCAGTCCGGCTCGCCGCCGGAGCCCGTGGGCTCGGCCGGTGATGGTCGTTCGGTCGCGGTCACGGTGCCTCCCTGCACTATGTGGCCGGCACGTCCTGCCCCGGCGGGCGCTGGGACTCGTGCGCTGGGACTAAGGAAAGGGCGAAGCGCTCTCGGGGGAAAGTCGGGGCGGACACGGTGTGACACCGATCGACGAACGGTCGACGAACGGCCCTCCGGTGCGACGAGCGGTGACCGGCGTCACCTCGGGGCGGGCAGGAGCCGCGTCTCGTCGAGGTGCAGGCGCAGCATCGCCGAGGCCGCCCCGGACGGCGGCGCCCCGCGCAGCGACACGGCCACCATCGTCGTGAAGGCCAGCGGCACCGACCACAGCGCGGGCTGGGCCAGCAGCAGCGCGGGCACGCCCGGCCCCAGCCCGGCCACGAGGCCCGCGGCCATCACCCCCGCCGAGCTGACCAGACCCACGGTCATGCCCACGAGCGCACCGCGCGTCGTGAGCCGGCGCCACCAGATGCCGAGCACCAGCAGCGGGCAGAACGTCGACGCGGCCACGGCGAACGCGGAGGTGACCAGCGCGCCGACGTCCAGGTGCGCCGCCGGCAGCGCCAGCAGCACGATCACCGCCGCCGCGACCAGCGGCGTGAGCCGCAGGCCGCGCAGCGTCGTCGGCACCAGGTCGTGGGCGACGGCGCCGGACACCGCGAGCAGCAGCCCCAGCGACGTCGCCAGGAACGCCGCGAACGCCCCGGCGGTGAGCAGCGCGGTGAACAGGTCGCCCAGCGGCCCCGGGTCGACCCGCGACGGCAGCGCGACCACGACGGTGTCCGTGGTGCCCGACAGGTACAGCTCCGGCAGCAGCACCGCGCCCAGCAGCCCGTACACCGCCGGGAACAGGTAGAACGTGCCCAGGAACCCCACCGTGATCGCGGCGGTGCGGCGCGCGCTGCGCCCGTCCGGGCTGGTGTGGAAGCGGACCAGCACGTGCGGCAGGCCCATCGTGCCCAGCGCCGTCGCCACGAGCACCGACCACGTGCCCAGCAGGGCGTGCCCACCGGCCGGGTCGCCGGAGCCGTCCTCGCCCGCGCCGGCCCCGCCGGATCCCGCGTCGAGCAGCGGGCGCTGCCACCCCGGGCTCCCCGGCACCACCGCCCCGGCCACCCGCGGCACGGCCGCCCCGGCCGGGAACTCCCAGCGGCTCCCCGCCTCGGCGGTGCGCGGCCCGGCGGGCAGCTGCGTCGGCTCGCGGCCGTCGATGCGCACCGTCACCGGCTCGGTGAGCAGGATCCGGGTGTCGAGGGAGAACTCGACCGGGGTGGTGTCGGCGAAGCGGGTGAACTCGACCGGGTTCAGCGCCCGGTCGCGCACCTGCGGCCCGACGGCCACCAGCAGCCACACCGCGGGGACGGCGAACAGCAGCAGCTTGAGCAGGAACTGGAACGCCTGCACGTAGGTGGCCGCCCGCATGCCGCCCAGGGCCAGCGTCACGCTCACGACGCTGCCCGCGACCACCACCCCGACCCAGTAGGGGGCGCCCGCGACGAGGGTGAGCACCTGGCCGGCCGCGGTGAACTGCGGCACCAGGTACAGGCACCCGATCACCAGGACGATCACCGCGCACAGCCGGCGCAGCAGCGGCGACCCCAGCCGGGCCTCCGCGAAGTCGGGCACCGTCAGCGCCCCGGTCCGCCGCATCGGGGCGGCGACGAGGGTGAGCATCAGCAGGTAGCCGGCGGTGAACCCGACCGGGTACCACAGCGCCCCGACCCCGCCCTTGACCACCAGCCCGGCGACGCCCAGGAACGACGCCGCCGACAGGTACTCACCCGACACGGCGGCCGCGTTCAAGGCGGGGGAGACGCGCCGGGAGGCGACGAGGAAGTCCGACGTCGTGCGCATCGCGGCCACCCCGCGCGCCCCGATCAGCAGCGTGGCCAGCACGACGGGCACGACGGCCAGCGCGGTCACGGCGCCCCCCGCGGCGCGTCGTCGACCCCGACCCGCGCCCCAGCCGCGCTCGCCCCGTCCCCGTCGTGCGCCCCGTCCGCGGCCCCCCGCTCGACCGCCTCGGCACGCCGCAGCTGCCACCACGCCAGCCCGCTGAGCACCGGGTAGGGCAGGACCGCCACCGCCAGCCACGACACCGGGACGCCGAGCAGCCGCACCGCGTCGAGCCCGGGCGCCAGGTGCAGCACCAGCGGCAGGCCGACGAGGAAGCCGGCGCCGGCGAGCAGCGCCGTCACCGCGCGGCCGAGCTGCCGCCGCCGGATCCGCTCGGCCCGCTCCCGCTCCGCCCCCACCAGCCGCGCCGCGGCCAGCCGGGGGGCGCGCGCGGGCGGCCCGCGCCGGCCGGCGAGCGCCACGCGGGTCTGCGGGCTCGTCACCGCCACCCGCCGCGGCGCCCGCCCCCCGTCGCGGCTCACCGCACTCCTCCCCGGAGAGGCGAGGCCGGGTCGGTGAGCGGGCGCCCTGCGGTCGAGCGCACGGTCCCGGCCTCGCCTCCCCGTTCGCTGCGCTCGGTCGGCAGTTCGTCGGACGCCCTGTGTCGAACTGTTCGCTCGCTCCGCTCGCTCACGGGGCGTCCCGCCGGCCGCCCGGGTCGAAGACGCCGCGGGTGGCGGCCTCGAGCAGCCGGTCGCGCAGCTCGCGGGCGTGGCGGCGGCTCACCGGCACGTCGCCGGCGTCGGTGTGGGCGAGCAGCCCGCCGCTGACGTCGCTGCGCAGCTCCTGCACGGCGTGCACCGCCAGCAGGTAGCTGCGGTGCACGCGCAGGTAGCCGACCCCCCGCCAGTGCTCCTCCAGCCGCGAGATCGGGATGCGCACCAGGTGGCTGCCCGCGCGGGTGTGCAGCCGCACGTAGTCGCCGTGGGCCTCGGCGAAGCGGACGTCGGCGCGGCGCACGAACCGCGTCCGGCCGCCCAGCTCGACGGGCACGACGGCGAGCTCGTCCACCACCGCCCCCGTCGCGCCCCCGGCGGACCGCACCCGCGCGACCCGGCCCAGCGCCGCCGCCAGCCGCCCGGCGGACACCGGCTTGAGCAGGTAGTCCACCGCGCCCACCCCGTAGGCCGACACCGCGTGCTGCTCGAACGCGGTGACGAACACGACCGCCGGCGGATCCGCCATCCGCGACAGCAGCCCGGCGAGCTCGAGCCCGTCCATCCCGGGCATCGAGATGTCGAGGAACACGGCGTCGAGCGTGGCGCCGGGGATGAGCCGCAGCGCGGTGAGCGCGTCCCCGGCGGTCTCCACGGCGGCCACGCCCGGCGCCTCCCGCAGCAGCTGGGACAGCTCGTCCAGGGCCGGTGCCACGTCGTCGACGGCCAGCACCCGCAGACCGGCCCCGGACGGCGCCGTCACGACGCCTCCTCGCTCGCGCTCGTCGAGGCCGTGCCGGACCGTGCGGTGTTGGACCGTGACCTCGCAAGCCCGGTCACGACGCCACCACCCCGGGGTGGAACCGCGGCACGCGCACCACGACCCGCGTGCCCGCCCCCGCGGCCGTCTCGATCACCAACCCGTGGCCGGCGCCGAACACCGCGCGCAGCCGCCGGTCCACGTTGACCAGCCCCAGGCTCCCGCCGCTGCGGCCGGCGAGCGCCTCGCGGGCCCGCTCGGGCGCCATGCCCGGCCCGTCGTCCTCGACGGCGATGACGCAGTCCTCGCCGTCGGCCTCCCCGCTGACCTGCACCGAGCCGCCCGCCCCGGCCCGCTCGACCCCGTGCTGCACGGCGTTCTCCACCAGCGGCTGCAGGACGAGGAACGGGATCGCGACCGGCAGCACCTCCGGCGCGATCCGCACCTGGACCCGCAGCCGCTCGCCCAGCACGGCGCGGGCCAGGGCCAGGTAGGCCTCGACGGCGCGGAACTCTCCGGCCAGCGTCGTGTACTCGCCGTGGCGGGCCAGGTTGTGCCGGATGAACAGGGCGAAGTCGAGCAGCAGCTCGCGGGCGCGCGTCGGGTCGGAGCGGACGAAGGCGGCGATGGTGGTCAGCGCGTTGTAGACGAAGTGCGGGGAGATCTCCGCGCGCAGGGCGCGCAGCTCGGCCTGCTCGGCGGCGTCGGCCGAGGCCTCCAGCCGGCCGCGGTGCAGCGCGTCGGCGACGAACGCGGCGGCGCGCCGGACCGCGGCGTCCGGCACGGGCCCGGCGACGACGAGCACGCCCGCCGGCTCGTCGCGGACCGACAGCGGCAGGGCGCGCAGCCCGCCGCGGGCGGCGCGGCGGCCGGTCCCCAGGACCGCGGCGACGAGCGCGTCCGCCCCCGGCGGCACGGGGCCGGCCCAGGTCGACGCCCCGTCCAGGTCGACCAGGCCCGCGGCGTCCGCGTCGAGCAGGGCCCGCAGCCGGCGGGCGGCGCCGGCCGCGGCGGGGGCGGTGAGCCCGTCGCGCAGCCCGGCGGCGATCCGCAGCCCGGCGTCGAGGACGTCCGCGGCCGCGGTGGCCGACGTGCGGCGGCGGCCCGGCAGCCAGCGGCGCGGCGCCGGAACGGCCGGCGCCCGGTCGTCCGGCGCCGATGAGGCGGCGGCCCAGCCGTCCGGTGGCGGTGAGGCCGGCGCCCCGTCGTCCGGCCCCGGTGAGGCCGGTGCGGCGTCCCGCGGGCGGGGCACCGCCGCGCCGCCCGCCGGGCCGCCGGGGTCGACACCGACCATCTCCGCGCCTCCGTCGTTCGCCGTGTGCGAACCCTAGCCGCGGTGTGCCGTGGATCCCACCGGACCGAGTGCGGGACCGCGGCAGCCGTCCCCCCCGGCGCTCACCCGCGCCGGCGCACCGCCAGGGCCCAGGCCACCAGGGGGACCTGCAGCGGGAGGCGGCCCCACACGACCACGCGGACCGCCACCGGTCCGCCCGACCGGTCGCGGGCCATCTTCACGTTCGCCGGGAACACCGCGACGAACAGCGCCGCGGCCGCCGCCGCCCCGGCCCGCCGCGTGCGCGGCACGGCGACCGCGGCCGCCACGGCCAGCTCCGCGACGCCGGAGGCCAGAGTCCAGAACCGCGGGGTCGCGGGCAGCGCGCGCGGCACGATCGCGTCGAAGGGCGCCGGGACGGCCAGGTGCGCGACGCCGGTCGTCGTCAGCAGGGCGGCCAGCGTCCGGGCGCCGGGACGGGGCAGGGGCACGCCCCCAGCGTGATCCCCCGCTGTTCCCCGCGCGAGTTGCGCGCCTCGTCCGGCGAGTTGCGCATCCCGCCCGCCCGCCGTGGGTCCGCGTGCGGTCCGGGCCCGACCGGCCGGACCGTGCGCCGTAGGGTCGCGCCCGTGACGTACCGATGAGCGCGTCGGCCCGCCGCCCGCCGCTGGTCGATCCGTCCCTGGTCGGCCTGATCCGCATGCCGGACACCGCGGCCGCGCCGATCGTCGCGCTGCTGCTGCGCGTCGGGGTCGCCCTGGGCTCGCTGTTCCTCGCCGCGCTGATCGTCTACCTCGGCGGCGCCGGCTACAAGGACAACAACAGCACGACGCCGATCTCGTTCAACGACGCCTTCTACTACGCGACGGTGTCGCTCTCGACCACCGGGTACGGCGACATCGTCCCGGTTTCCCCGACGGCGCGGCTGATCACCACACTGGTGATCACGCCGCTGCGGCTGCTGTTCCTCATCGTCCTGGTCGGTACCACCGTCGAGCTGCTGACCGAGCGGTCGCGGCAGTCGTTCCGCATCTCGCGCTGGAGGTCCCGCGTGCGTGACCACACGATCGTCGTCGGCTACGGGACGAAGGGCCGCGCCGCCGTCGAGACGCTGCTCGGCGACGGCGCCCAACCCACCGACATCGTCGTCGTCGACACCGACCGGGCGAACCTCGACGCCGCCTCCGCGCTGGGCCTGGTCACGGTGACGGGCAACGCGACGCGCTCCAGCGTGCTGCGCATCGCCGGCGTGCAGCAGGCCGCGGCGCTGATCGTCGCGGTGAGCCGGGACGACACGGCCGTCCTGGTCACGCTGACGGCCCGCGAGCTCGCGCCGAAGGTGCGGCTGGTGGCGTCGGTGCGCGAGTCGGAGAACGTGCACCTGCTGCGCCAGTCCGGGGCCAGCTCGGTGGTGGTGTCCGCGGAGACCGCGGGGCGGCTGCTGGGCATGGCGACGACGACGCCGAGCGTGGTCGAGGTCGTCGAGGACCTGCTCACCCCCGACGCCGGCTTCGCCATCAGCGAGCGGGAGGTCGACGACGCCGAGGTCGGCGGCTCCCCGCGGCACCTCAACGACATCGTCCTCGGCGTGGTTCGCAGTGACCACCTGTACCGCGTCGACGCCTCCGACGTCGACGCCCTAGAGCAGGGCGACCGCCTGCTCTACGTCCGCAAGGCCACCCCCGCGGACTCCGACTGACCCCCGCGAGTCGGCGAGTTCCGGCGCGCGAGTCGGCCGGTTTTGGCCCACGAATGTGCGCTCGGCGCCGCACATGCCCGTCCGGGAATGACACACTCACCGGCCGAATGCTGCCGACTCGCGCGCCCCTTCCTGCCGACTCGCGCGGACTCGGGAGCGGGTGACGCCGCGGCGGCGCTGGGTACCGTGGCCGGGTGCGCGTGGCGACGTGGAACGTGAACTCCGTGCTGGCCCGGTTGCCGCGGCTGCTGCCGTGGCTCGACGAGCGCGCCCCCGACGTCGTCTGCCTGCAGGAGACCAAGCTCTCCGACGAGTCGTTCGCCGACGCCCTGGCCGCCCCCCTGGCCGAGCGCGGCTACGCGGTCGCCCACCACGGGCAGGGGCAGTGGAACGGGGTCGCGCTGCTGTCGCGGGTCGGGCTCGACGACGTCGTCCGCGGCCTGCCCG
>DASVUG010000039.1:0-1546 GCA_036387155.1 Pseudonocardia sp.
TGCTCCTCGCCCTCGACGAAGCCCTCGTTGGCCTGCTTGAGCGACAGCGAGATCCGGCGGCGCTCCAGGTCGATGTCGATGACCTTGACCAGGACGTCGGAGCCCACCTGGACGACCTGCTCGGGCAGCTCGACGTGCCGCTCGGCCAGCTCGGAGATGTGCACCAGGCCCTCGATGCCGTCGTCCACGCGGACGAAGGCGCCGAACGGAACCAGCTTGGTGACCTTGCCCGGCACGATCTGGTTGATCGCGTGGGTGCGGGCGAACTGGCGCCACGGGTCTTCCTGGGTCGCCTTCAGCGACAGCGAGACGCGCTCGCGGTCCAGGTCGACGTCGAGCACCTCGACCTCGACCTCCTGGCCGACCTCGACGACCTCGGACGGGTGGTCGATGTGCTTCCAGGAGAGCTCGGAGACGTGCACCAGGCCGTCCACCCCGCCGAGGTCGACGAAGGCGCCGAAGTTGACGATGGAGGACACGACGCCCTTGCGGACCTGGCCCTTCTGCAGCTTGTTGAGGAACTCGGTGCGAACCTCGGACTGCGTCTGCTCCAGCCACGCCCGGCGGGACAGGACCACGTTGTTGCGGTTCTTGTCCAGCTCGATGATCTTCGCCTCGAGCTCGCGGCCGACGTACGGCTGCAGGTCGCGCACGCGGCGCATCTCGACGAGGGAGGCGGGCAGGAAGCCGCGGAGGCCGATGTCGAGGATCAGGCCGCCCTTGACCACCTCGATGACGGAGCCGCGCACGACGCCGTCGTCCTCCTTGATCTTCTCGATCGTGCCCCACGCGCGCTCGTACTGCGCACGCTTCTTCGAGAGGATCAGGCGACCTTCCTTGTCCTCCTTGGTGAGGACGAGGGCTTCGATGTGGTCACCGACCGACACCACTTCCGCGGGGTCCACGTCATGCTTGATCGACAACTCGCGCGAGGGGATGACGCCCTCGGTCTTGTAGCCGATGTCGAGCAGGACCTCGTCCCGATCGACCTTGACGACGGTGCCTTCGACAATGTCGCCGTCGTTGAAGTACTTGATGGTCTCGTCGATGGCTGCGAGGAAAGCTTCCTCCGAGCCAAGATCGTCGACGGTGACCTTGTTGGCGCTCGAGGTGGCCTCGATGCTGCTCGTCATGTGGACTGTTGCTCCGAACGGATGGTTTCGTGGTGTCTCTCGCGTCCCGCGGAACTGCCGGCGGGCACAGCACGAACATCCGATGTGATCATGACGGTGGAGTCTGATCAGGCGAAGCTGAACGGGCTGAAACCGACGACTTGCGGAACCTGCTCCCTGCCGAGGCACACGATCCGCGAGCGCATCGACTAGCTTACCGTGCGCATTACCACAGGTTGCAAGCCCTCCCAGGGACCCGGGCACATTGTTCCGGGGAATCCCGGCACCGGGCCCGAAAAGTCCCTTTTCCGAACGGCGTTCGCCTGCCGTACCGTAGCGCCGTGATCGACGATCAGCGAACCCCCGCGGTCACCCGCCGCGTGGTGACCGACGCGGAGAGCCGCGTGGCGAGCCGCCGCTGGTGGGACTCCGAC
>DASVUG010000040.1:0-11008 GCA_036387155.1 Pseudonocardia sp.
GCGCGGCGCCGTCGGCCACGTACTCCCCCGGCGGCGGCACGAGCACCGGGCGGCCGAACACGGTGGGCGCGATCCGCCGCACCGCCTCCGAGCGGGCGCCCCCGCCGATCAGGAACACCCGCTCGACGTCGGCGCCCGTCGCCGCGGCCACGGCGTCGACGCCGTCGGCCAGGCTGCACAGGAGCCCCTCGATCGCGGCCCGCGCCAGGTGCTCGGGCCGGGAGTTGGCCAGCCGCAGGCCGTGCACGGCGCCGGTGGAGTCGGGCCGGTTCGGCGTGCGCTCGCCCTCCAGGTAGGGCACGACGACCAGCCCGTCGGCGCCGGCCGGGGCCGACAGCGCGAGGCGGGCGAGCTCGTCGTGGTCCACGCGCAGCAGCCCGGCGGCCGCGTCCAGCACGCGGGCGGCGTTCAGGGTGGCGATCAGCGGGAGGAACCGGCCGGTGGCGTCGGCGAACCCGGCGACCACGCCCTCGGGGTCGCGCGCGGGCGCCTCCGTCACCGAGCAGGCCACGCCGGACGTCCCGATCGAGACGACCACGTCCCCGGCGACGGCGCCCAGCCCGAGCGCGGCGGCGGCGTTGTCGCCGGTGCCGGGGCCGAGGCGGGTCCGGCCGCCCGCGGTCTCCCCGCCGGCCTCGGCGGGCCCGACGACCCGGGGCACCGCGGCCTCGTGGCCGAGGGCGCGCGCCAGCAGGTCCGTGCGGTAGCGGCCGGTCGCGGCGGACCAGTAGCCGGTTCCGCTGGCGTCGCCGCGGTCGGTCCACAGCGCGTCGAGGTCCCTGCTGCCGGGGCCGCCGGCGATCCGCCAGCTCAACCAGTCGTGCGGCAGGGCGACGGCCGCGGTGCGCTCCGCGTTCTCCGGCTCGTTCTCGGCGAGCCAGCGCAGCTTGGTGACGGTGAACGACGCGACCGGCACGACGCCCACGGCGTCGGCCCACGCCGCCCGGCCCCGCTCCGCACCGCCCAGCTCCTCGATCAGGTCGGCGGCGGCGCCGGCGGAGCGGGTGTCGTTCCACAGCAGCGCGGGGCGCACCACCTCGCCGGACTCGTCGAGGCAGACCATCCCGTGCTGCTGGGCGCCCACGGCCAGGGCGTCGACGTCGTCGAGCCCGCCCGCCTCGCCGACCGCGGACTCGTACGCGTCCCACCACGCCCGCGGGTCGACCTCGGTGCCCTCCGGGTGCCGGGCCCGGCCCTGGCGCACCAGCTCGCCGGTGTCCGCGTCGCGGATCACCACCTTGCACGCCTGGGTCGACGAGTCGACGCCGGCAACCAACGGCATGGGGGCTCCTCCGATCGGTCCGGCCTGGTGCAGGAAAGCCACTTTCATGCAGCGAGGTTGCATGAAAGTGGCTTTCCTGCAACCCGCGACCCGTCAGCGGGCAGGCCCGCGACGAGCGGTGCGACCACTACGTCTGGGGCCGGACGACCACCTTCACCGACCCCGGGTCGCGGCGGTTCGCCGTCAGCGCGTCCTCCGCACGGTCCAGTCCGTAGCTCCCGGTGACCAGCCGGTCGACGTCCACCCGTCCGGCGGCCACCAGGGCGATCGCGGTCGGCCAGGTGTTGGCGTAGCGGAAGGTGCCGGTGACCTCCAGCTCGTACTGCTGGACGGCCGACAGCGGCAGCGGGATCTCGTCGCCGCCCATGCCGACGAGCACGGCGCGGCCCGCCCGGTCCAGCGCGCGGATGGCGTCGCCGATCGCCGGGGCGTGGCCGGAGCACTCGAGCAGCACCTGCGGCCGGCGCTCCAGGTCGCCGACCCGCTGCTCGCGGGCGTCCACCACCGTCGTCGCCCCGAGGTCGCGGGCCAGCGCCAGCCGCGCCGGGTTGACGTCGGAGACCGCCACCTCGGTGGCCCCGAAGGCCAGCGCGCACTGCAGCGCGACCAGACCGATCGGGCCGGCGCCGGTGACGAGCACCCGCGAGCCGGCGGAGACCCGGGCCTTGCGGCAGGCCCAGATGCCCACCGAGAGCGGTTCGAGCAGCGCGGCGGCGTCGTCGCCGATCTCGTCGGGCACCGGGTGGGCGAACGCCTCGTGCACCAGGACGTACTCCGCGAAGGCCCCGTCGATCGGGGGCGTGGCGAAGAACCGCATGTCCGGGCAGAGGTTGTAGCGTCCCGCCAGGCACTGCTCGCAGGTCAGGTCGGGCACCCCGGGCTCGATCGACACGCGCTGGCCGACCCGCCCGGCGGGGACGCCCGCACCGACCTCGGTGATCACCCCCGACGCCTCGTGCCCGAGCACCAGCGGCTGCTCGACGACGAAGTCGCCGATCCGGCCGTGGTCGTAGTAGTGCACGTCCGACCCGCAGACCCCGACCGACGCGACGCGCACCAGCACCTGCGCCGGCCCGGGTCGCGGCACGGGCCGCTCGACCAGCTCGACCTCGTGCGGGGCGTTGAGGACCGAGACCCGCATCGTGTCGGGCGCGGCGGTGGTCACTTGACCGCGCCGAGGGACAGCCCGCGGACGAGCTTGTCCTGCGCGGCGAACCCGGCGATCAGCACCGGCAGGGAGACCAGGGTGGCCGCTGCGCACAGCCGCGCCAGGAACAGGCCCTCGTTCGTGATGAACCCGACCAGGAACACCGGCGCCGTCGAGGCGCGGGTCGCGGTGAGGTTCACCGCGAACATGAACTCGTTCCAGGAGAAGATGAAGCAGATCAGCGCCGTGGCGGCCATGCCGGGCACGGCGATCGGCGCGACGATCCGCAGCAGCACCGTGGGCAGCCCGGCCCCGTCGACCTCGGCGGCCTCCAGGATCTCCTTGGGCACCTCGGCCAGGAACGAGCGCATCATCCACACCGCGATCGGCAGGTTCGCCGAGGTGTAGAGGACGACGAGGGTGAAGACGTTGTCGAGCATGCCGATCTCCTTGACGATCAGGTAGACCGGCAGCAGCGCCGCGATCGGCGGCAGGAACTTCGTGGACAGGTAGAAGAACATGACGTCGGTCCACTTCTCGACCGGCTTGATCGACAGCGCGTAGGCCGCCGGCACGGCGAGCAGGAGCACCAGCAGCGTCGAGACGATGCTCGCCATCGCCGAGTTGATCAGGAACGGCAGGATGTCGCGCGAGAACAGCAGCGCGTAGTTCTCCCCCGTGAACGGCGCGAACAGCGCGGGCGGGTTCTGCGCGGCGTCGACCTCCTTGTGGAAGGAGGTCAGCACCATCCAGAACACCGGCAGGAAGAACAGGATCGTCAGCGCCCAGGCGAGGAACGCCCACACCGGGCCGGCCTTCTGGCCCTCGCTGGCTTCGTCCTTCTTCGCCTTGCGGCGGGTGACCCGCGCCGGCTGCGGGGCGTCCGCCCCGTCCGCGTTGCTGCGGGTCTCGCTCGCGACCGGCTTCTCCTGAGTGGTCATTTGGAGACCTCCTCCTGGAACAGGGACGAGATGAGCCGCAGCGAGTAGGTGGCGATGATGATCGTGCCGATGACGACGACGACCCCGGCCGCCGACGCCTCGCCGTACTCGTACTTGCGGAACGTGGTCAGGTAGATCTCGTACGGCAGGTTCGTCGTGGCCGACCCGGGACCGCCCTGGGTGATGGTGAAGACGTGGTCGAAGGTCTGCACGATGTAGACCGTGCCCAGCAGCCCGGCCAGCTCCAGGTACTGCCGCAGGTGCGGCAGTGTCATGTAGCGGAAGGTCTGCACGCCGTTCGCGCCGTCCACCTTCGCCGCCTCGAGCACGTCGCCGGCCTGGCTCTGCAGGCCGGCCAGCAGGATCAGCATCATGAACGGCGTCCACTGCCAGACCAGCGCGATCACCAGCGCGGTCATGGGGAACGTCGAGACCCAGTCGATGGTGGGGCCGTTGCCGCCGAACAGCCGGGCGACCGCGTTGATGATGCCGTTGAGCAGGCCGTAGGTCGGGTTGTAGATCGCGTGCTTCCACAGCAGCGCCGCCGCGACCGGCATGACGAGGAACGGGGCGATCAGCAGCGTGCGGGCCACGCCGCGACCGGCGAACCGGCGGTCGAGCAGCACCGCGAGGACCAGCCCGAGCAGCGCGCTGATCAGCACCACCGAGACCGTCAGGACGATCGTGTTCACCACCGCGGCGCGCAGCCGGGCGTCGGTGAACACCAGGACGTAGTTGCCCAGGAACGCGAAGCTGCGCTCACCGGGCCGCAGGATGTTCCAGTTCAGCGTCGAGATGACCAGCGTGACCAGGAACGGCAGCTGCGTCACGATGATCGCGAAGATGAGCGCCGGCAGCAGCGGCGCGCGGCGGCGCCACCTGCTGCCGGAGGACGACTCGTTGGCCCGGACCGTGCTGTCCGGGTCGGCGGGTGGAGCCAGTTGGGTGGTCATGTCGCCCTCCGCTCGTACGCGGTCCTGTCTGTGACCGAGGCAGTCTCGGATCGGCGCGGTGTCCGCCGCCGCGGCCCCCGGTGGGACCGCGGCGGCGGACGGACCCCCGGGGGCGGTGCCGCGGCGACCGGTCCTCCGGCCGCCGGACACCGCCCCCGGGGGGCGGGCGTCACTTGCCCTTGTACTTGTCCGCCGCGGTCTGGGCCAGCTTCTGGCCGTTGTCCAGGGCCTTGGTGACGTCACCGTCGCCGGCGATGGCGGCGCTGATGTCCTGGGTCACCTTCGTCGCGACGTCGGTGAACTCCGGGATGGCGACGTACTGCACGCCGATCGTCGGCCGCGGCTGCACGCCCGGGTTGGCCGGGTCGGCCTCCTGGATCGCCTTCAGCGTGATGTCGGCGAACGAGCCGGCGGCCTTCTTGTACTCCGGGTTCGCGTAGGTCGAGGTCCGCTTGCCCGAGGGCACCCGCGACCAGCCCAGCTGCTGGCCCACGAGGTTCTCGTAGTCCTTGCTCGAGGCCCACAGCATGAACTTGGCGGCGTTGTCGGCGTTCTTCGAGTCCTGCGGCATGCCCCAGGCCCAGTTCCACAGCCAGCCCGAGGACTGGGTCTTGTTCACCGGGGCGTAGGCGTAGCCGACCTTGCCGGCGACCTTGGAGACGTTCGGGTCCTCCAGCGAGCCCGCGGCCGAGGTGGCGTCGTACCACATCGCCACCTGGTTCTGGCTCATCGCGTTGAGGCACTCGGTGAACCCGGCCTGCGCCGCGCCCGCCTGACCGTGCTGCTTGACCAGGTCCACGTAGAACTTCGTGGCCTGGGTGAACTCCGGAGCGTTCACCTGGGCCTGCCAGTCCTTGGTGAACCACGTGCCGCCGAAGGTGTTGACCACCGTCGTCAGCGGCGCGCCGAGCTCGCCCCAACCGGGCAGCCCGCGCAGGCAGATGCCCTTCATGCCCTGCTGGGCGCCGTCGACCTGGGCGGCGATCTGCGCGACCTGGTCCCAGGTCGGCCGCTCGGGCATCGTGATGCCCTTCTGCTCCAGGATGTCCTTGCGGTACATCAGGAACGACGACTCGCCGTAGAACGGCACCGCGTAGAGCTTCTGGTCGTCACCCGAGAGCAGCTTCGTCATCGCCGGCAGCAGGTCCGCCTGGTCGAAGGCCGCGTCGCCCTGGACGTAGGGCGTCATCTCCTTGAGCCAGCCGTTCTTGGCCCAGATCGGCACCTCGTAAGCGCCGACGGTGAGCACGTCGTACTGACCGGCCCCGGTCGCGATGTCCTGGGTGACCTTGTCGCGCAGCTCGTTCTCGGGCAGGATCGTGAAGTTGACCTTGATGCCCGTCTTGGCCGTGAAGTTGGCCTCGGTCAGCTTCTGGATGTCCTCCATCTGCGGGTTGCCGACCATGAGCACGTTGAGCGCGTTGGTGCCGCCGCCACCGGCGCCACCTCCGCCGCCCCCGCCGCCGCCCGCGCCGGCACAGCCGGCGAGCACGAGCGCCGAGGCGGCGATACCAGCGGTGAGGCGGCCTCGGCGCCACCCACGTCGTCCGGACAAGTCTCCTCCTTGGGCGTGACCGCCGTCACAGAAAAGTGTGATGTTGAAGTGTGTGTGGCTCGTCGCCACCGCGTCAAGTTGCGTTACCAAGATGAGCCGTAGCGCGCTCATCTGAGCGGAACCGGTGCGGCTCCTCCCACCAGGGCCGGACGGCCCACAGCGGCGAGACCGGACCGTGCCCCGCCCCCAGGTGGTAGGCGTGCCGGACGGCCTCGACGACGAAGTGCTTGGCGCGGGCGAGCGCCGCGGGGACAGGCAGGCCCCGGGCCAGCCCGGCCGCCAGCGCGGCGGCCATCGTGTCGCCGCTGCCGTGGGTGTCGCCGGTGGTGAAGCGGGGGCCCGGCAGCTCGGTGACGGTGCGGCCGTCGTAGTGGACGTCCACGCACACGTCGAGGTCCTCGCGCAGGTGCCCGCCCTTGACCAGCACGTGCCGGGGGCCCAGCGCGTGGAGCGCGCGCGCCGCCTCGTGCTGGGCGGCGCGGTCGTGCACGTCGATCCCGACCAGCAGGCGCACCTCGTCGAGGTTCGGGGTGATCACCGTCGCGCGGGGGAACAGCACCGTCCGGTAGGCGTCGAGGGCGTCGTCGGCCAGCAGCGGGTCGCCGCTCATCGACGCGGCCACCGGGTCGACGACGAACGGCGTCCTGCCGTCCGCCCCGATGCCGGCGCGGTCGCAGGCCGCCGCGATCGCCGCGATGATCTCCGACGTGGCGAGCATGCCGGTCTTCGCCGCGCCCAGCCCGACGTCGGCCGCGACGGTCTCGATCTGCGCGGCGACCGTCGCCGCCGGGACGGTGTGCACGCCCGTCACGCCCCGGGTGTCCTGCACCGTCACGGCCGTGACCGCGACGCAGCCGTGCACGCCGCACGTCGCCAGCGCCCGCAGGTCGGCCGCCAGCCCGGCCCCGCCGGCGGAGTCCGTGCCCCCGATCGCCAGCACCCGCGGCGGGGTGACGCCGATCGTGCGCTCCGCCATGCCGCCCTCTTTCGACCCCGTCGTCCCGGGCGGGAACCTAACCCCCCGGGCCCGGCCGCACCACCGGTGTCCAGGATGGTCACATGCCCCTCGAAGGAGAGCGCGAGATCAGCCCGGAGGGCTGGGTGCGCGACCAGACCGAGAAGATCCTCGCCACCGGCACGACCGACGGCGTCACGGTGTACGACCTGCCGATCGTGCTGGTCACGATCCGCGGCGCCAGGTCCGGCAAGCTGCGCTACACCCCGCTGATGCGGGTGGAGCACGACGGCCGCTACGCCCTGGTCGCGTCCAAGGGCGGCGCGCCGGAGAACCCGCTCTGGTACCGCAACCTGGTGGCGAACCCGCACGTCGAGCTGCAGGACGGCACCGTGACGCGGGACTACGACGCCCGCGAGGTCTCCGGCGACGAGCGCGCGCGGTGGTGGGAGCGGGCGGTGGCCGCCTACCCGCCGTACGCCGAGTACCAGGAGAAGACGACGCGGCAGATCCCCGTGTTCGTGCTGGAGCCGCGGGAGGGCTGAAACGGCCACGCGGCGTCGGGGGTACCTGCCACACTCACCGTCGTGAGCAGCCAGCCCGTCACGCCGCCGTCGGGGGTCGCCATGCCCCACCGGCCGCTGACCGTCGCCGAGTACCTCGAGATCGAGGTCGAATCCGGCTACACGGAGCTCGCGGAAGGGCGGCTCGAGTTGTCCCCGAGCGGCGTGTGGCGGCACAACAGGACGTGCAACAGGCTGTGGCAGGCGTTCGAGGCGCAGCTGCCGCCCCACCTGACCACGACCACCGACATCGACGTCGACCTGCAGCTCGTGCCCGCGGACGCACCGGGAACGGTCCGCCGCCCGGATGTGGTCGTCGTCGGCCGGGACGCCGTGCAGCGGGTCGACCGCGAGGGCGGTGTCCTCCGGGCGTCGGAGGTCGTCCTCGCGGTGGAGGTCGTATCACCCGGATCCCGCCGCCTCGACCGACGGATCAAGCGCGACGAGTACGCCGATGCCGGCATCCCGCACTACTGGATCGTCGACCTCGACGAACCGGTGTCGCTGGTCGCCTGCCACCTGGCCGGCGAGTTCGGCTACATGGACCCCGGCGCCGTCACCGGCACGTTCCGCACCACCGAGCCGTTCCCCGTCGAGATCGACCTCCACGCCCTGCTCGACTGATCCCACCCGCTCAGCCCAGCTCCGTCGGCACGGCCACCACGTCCACCATCGCCCCGTTGCGCAGCACCGTGACCGGGATCGGGACGCCGACGGCGTCGCCGAAGAGCTGCTTCTGGATACCCTGGGCGTCCTGGACGGGGTGGCGGCCCACGTCGAGCACGAGGTCGCCGCGGCGCAGGCCGGCGCGCTCCGCGGGGCTCCCGGCCACCACCTCGGCCAGGCGCACGCCGTGGCGGCGGGCGTGGCGCTGCGCGACGTCGGCCGGCACGGGGGCGGGCGTGCCGACGACGCCGAGGTAGGCGCGGCGGACGCGGCCGTCGCGCAGGAGCGTCTCGACGATGTGCCAGGTGGTGGCGTTGACGGGCACCGCGAGCCCGAGCCCGGTCCCGGCGACCGCGGTGTTGATGCCGACGACGCGGCCCGCCGAGTCGGCCAGCGCCCCGCCGGAGTTGCCGGGGTTGAGCGCGGCGTCGGTCTGGATCACGTCCTCCACCACGCGCCCGGCGCGGCTCGTCCGGGTGGGCAGGGAGCGGCCGAGCGCGCTGACCACGCCGGCCGTCACCGAGCCCGCGAGGCCCAGCGGGTTGCCGACGGCCACCACCAGCTGCCCGACCACGAGGGTGTCGGCGTCGCCGATCCGGACCGGGGACGGTACGTCGGCCGGGTGCTCGGCGCGCAGCACGGCGAGGTCGGAGAGCGGGTCCGCGCCCACCACCCGCACCGGGGCCTGCACGCCGTCGAGGAAGTCGGCGCGCCCGCGGCGGGCGTCGGCCACCACGTGCGCGTTCGTCACCAGCACGCCGTCGCCGGGGACGACCACGGCCGACCCGCTGCCCCGGCCGATCCGCACCGCGGCGACCCGCGGGGTGATCTCGGCCGCGACGGCGCTGACCGTGCGGGAGTAGGCGTCGAGCTCGTCCACCCCTCCTGCTTACACCGTTGCGTCCGCCCGCCGCCGCCCTGCACGCCGTGAGCGAACGGCCCACTTCGCAGGGCCCGTGTTCCCCTCGCAGGGGCGGTGGCCCCTGCGAGGTGGACGCCGCCCCTGCGAAGTGCGGACCGACCCGGCGGCGTCGCGGCCGGTCAGACCTCCTCGGCCTTCTGGACGGCCGGGTTCCAGGAGTGGCCCGGCTCGCCCCAGCCGCGGTCGCGCACGGCCCGGCGCCCGGCCTTGCGGTACCGCCCGACCAGCCGGTCCAGGTAGAGCACGCCGTCGAGGTGGTCCGTCTCGTGCTGCAGGCAGCGCGCGAAGTAGCCGCGGCCCTCGACGGTGACCGGCGCCCCCGTCTCGTCCGTGCCCGTGACCCGCGCCCACTCCGCCCGCGAGGTCGGGAACTGCTCCCACGGCACCGAGAGGCAGCCCTCGTCGTCGTCGTCCGGGTCCGGCATGCCCTGCGGCCGCTCGGAGGTCTCCAGCACGGGGTTGACCACCACCCCGCGGCGGCGCTGCCGCAGCTCCTCGTCCGGGCAGTCGTAGACGAACAGGCGCAGGGGGACGCCGACCTGGTTCGCCGCGAGCCCGACGCCGTCGGCGGCGGCCATCGTGTCGTACATGTCCGCGACCAGCTCCCGCAGCGCGTCGTCGTAGGCGGTGACGGGGCGGGTGGGGGTGTGCAGGACGGGATCACCGACGATGCGGATGGGACGGACGGCCACGGCTCCCAGTATGTCCGCCGGGCGCCGCCGCGTCCCCGCCGCCCGGCGGCGCTCCGCCTTCTCGATCATGGTTTGAGCGCGCGTCCCACCCGGGCGGAGCCGCCCCTCCGTGGTTGAATGCGGCCGAACCACAACCGTGTCATTCGACGACGACCGAGTCGGCCCGAGACCCGAGGAGCGTGATGGAGTCCGCCACGGAGCCCTCGGGCCTGCCCGCCGTCCCCCTCCCGGGACCGGGGCTGGAGCGCCGCGAACGGGAGATCCTGGCGTTCGAGCGCCAGTGGTGGAAGTACGCCGGGGCCAAGGAGCAGGCCGTCCGCGAGCTGTTCGACATGTCCCCGACGCGCTACTACCAGGTGCTCAACGCGCTGATGGACAGGCCGGAGGCCCTCGCGGCGGACCCGCTGCTGGTCCGCCGGCTGCGCCGCCTCCGGGCGGGGCGCCAGCGCAACCGCGCCGCTCGCCGCGCGGAGCCGTGGTAGCCACCGCTCTCCCCGTGCCCACCGGTCGCTGACCGGGCCCATCCCCGCCTCGGAGGTCGTCGTGGCCGCTTCCCCCTCCCGTCCGGCGCTGCGCACCGCCGGCATCGCCCTGCTCGGGGTCGGGGTGATCGCGGCGACCATCGGCCTGTTCACCGCGGTCACCGGCGGCGGTGGCGGGACGAACACCGCCGCGCCCGCGTCGTCGGTCGAGGCGCTCCCGTCCGTCGCGCCGAGCGCCCCCGCGGTCGCGGTGGCGCCCACCGCGGCGCCGAGCGCACCGGTGGACACGGCCGCGCCGGCCACGCCGGGGGTGGCGGCGCCCGCGCCCGCCCCGACCGGGGCCGCCGAGCCCGCGCCCGCGCCCGCCGAGCCCGCCCGGCCGGCGGCCGGCGCGGCGAGCGGCGGGGGCGGCGGTCCGGCCACCCGGGCCCCGGTGCGCGTCTACAACAACAGCCTGGTCAAGGGCCTGGCGGCGCGGGCCCAGTCGGACTTCGAGGGTGCGGGCTGGCAGGTCACCGCGGCCAGCAACTACAGCGCGGGCAACATCCCGACGAGCACCGTGTACTTCCGCCCCGGCACCGGCGAGGAGGCCGCGGCCCAGGAGCTCGGGCAGGAGTTCGGCCTGCGCGTCGAGCCGCGGTTCAACGGGCTGGACGAGGCGTCCCCCGGCGTGATCGTCATCGTCACCAACGACAACCGCCCGGGTCGCAAGTCGCAGTAGGTCGGGGGTGGCTGTGCTGGCAGGCCACCGGCGTTGCCAGCGGTGTGGCACCGCTGGCACTGGGTGCCAGCAGTGCCACATTGCTGCCACCTCCGCGGTAGCGGGCCGGGTCGGGCCAGGCCGGCCCGG
>DASVUG010000041.1:0-5357 GCA_036387155.1 Pseudonocardia sp.
GTCACCCCGCGCAAGGTCTACGGCAACGGCTGAGGTCAGCTCCGGGTGACCAGCGAGCGGAGGAAGAACGCGACGTTGGCCGGGCGCTCGGCGAGGCGGCGCATGAAGTAGCCGAACCACTCGGTGCCGTAGGGCAGGTAGACGCGCACGCGCTCGCCGTCGGCGGCCAGCCGCTGCTGCTCGTCGGGCCGGATGCCGTACAGCATCTGCAGCTCGTAGCCGCCGGGACGGTCCCGGCCGAGCTCGCGGGCCAGGTCCACCAGCTTCGGGTCGTGCGAGGCCACCATCGGCAGGCCCTCGCCGCGCATGAGGATCCCCAGGCAGCGCGCGTAGGAGGCGTCCACGTCGGCCTTCTTCCGGAACGCGACCGACTCGGGCTCGTCGTACGCGCCCTTGCAGAGGCGCACCCGGGAGCCGGGGCCGGCGAGGTCGCGGCAGTCGCCCTCGGTGCGGCGCAGCATCGACTGGACGACGGCGCCGACCCACGGGAAGTCCGCGCGCAGCTCGCGCACCGTGGCGAGGGTGGCGTCGGTGGTGGTGTGGTCCTCCATGTCGACGGTCACGGTGGTGCCGACCGCGGCGGCGGTCTCGCAGACGTGCCGCGCGATGTCGAGGCTGATCTTCTCGGCGTCGACGGGCAGGCTCTGGCCCAGCGCGGACAGCTTGATCGACACCTCGACGCGGTCGGCCAGCCCCTCGTCACCGATCCGGCGCAGCAGGGCCTCGTAGGCCTGCGCGGCGCGGTCGGCCTGCGCGCGGTCCGTGGTGTCCTCACCGAGGTGGTCCACGGTGACCAGCCGGTCGGCCACGAGCTCGCGGACGGTTGCGAAGGCCGCGTCGAGGTCCGCGCCGGGGACGAACCGGTCGACCACGGCCCTGGTCAGCGGGACGCCCTCGACGAGCCCGCGCACCCGGGTCGACCCGGCGGCGGCAAGCAGCGTGCTCCTGAGCATGGGAATCACCGTAAGGCCACCGGATCCACGCTGCACCGTGTGTCGGGCGGCCGACGCTCCTACGCTCGGCTCATGGACGCCACCACCGTCACCCCGGAGCCGCGCAACGAGCCGCAGCGCACCTACGCCCCCGGCTCGCCGGAGCGCGCGTCGCTGCAGGCCGCGCTGACCGACCTGGCCGGGCAGGTGCACGAGCTGCCGGTCACCGTCGACGGGCGCCGCTACCTCCCGTCCGGCCCGGCCTTCGACGTCGTGGCCCCGCACGCGCACGCGCACGTCCTCGGCCGGGCGGCCACCGCCACCCGCGAGGACGCGAAGAAGGCCGTCGAGGCGGCGGTGCGCGCGGCGCCGGCCTGGCGCGGGCTGCCCTACGACGAGCGCGCGGCCGTCCTGCTGCGCGCGGCGGACCTGCTGTCCGGGCCGTGGCGGGACCGGCTCAACGCCGCGACGATGCTGGGCCAGTCCAAGACCTGCTACCAGGCCGAGATCGACTCCGCCTGCGAGCTGGCCGACTTCTGGCGGTTCAACGTCGCCTACGGCCGCGAGATCCTGCAGATGCAGCCCACCAGCTCGCCCGGGGTCTGGAACCGGTTCGACCACCGCCCGCTCGAGGGCTTCGTCTACGCGATCACCCCGTTCAACTTCACCGCGATCGCCGGGAACCTGCCGACCGCGCCCGCGCTGATGGGCAACACGGTGGTCTGGAAGCCCTCGCCCACCCAGACCCTCGCCGCCGTGCTCACCCTGCAGCTGCTGGAGGAGGCCGGGCTGCCGCCCGGCGTGATCAACCTGCTCACCGGCGACGGCCGGGAGGTCTCCGAGGTCCTGCTGCCCGACCGCGCGCTCGCCGGGATCCACTTCACCGGCTCGACCGCGACGTTCCGCAGCCTGTGGCGCACCGTCGGCGAGCACCTCGACGGCTACGCGACCTACCCGCGGCTGGTCGGCGAGACCGGCGGCAAGGACTTCGTCGTCGCCCACGCCAGCGCGGACGTCGACGTGCTGCGCACCGCGCTGGTCCGCGGCGCCTTCGAGTACCAGGGGCAGAAGTGCTCGGCGGCCTCGCGGGCGTTCGTGCCGCGCTCGGTGTGGGCGCGGCTGCGCGACGACCTGGTCGACGAGACCGAGTCCCTCGCGATGGGCGACGTCACCGACTTCGGGAACTTCATGGGCGCGGTGATCGACCGGCGCTCGTTCGACAAGCTCTCCGAGGCCCAGGACCGCGCGAAGGCGGACCCGTCGCTCGAGGTCGTCGCCGGCGGGTCGGCCGACGATCGCGAGGGGTACTTCGTCCGACCGACGATCGTGGTGGGCGGCGACCCGACCAACGAGGTGTTCGGCACCGAGTACTTCGGCCCGATCCTGGCGGTGCACGTCTACGACGACGGCGACTACACGAAGGTGCTGGACACGGTCGACCAGGGCGCGCCCTACGGGCTGACCGGCGCGGTGATCGCGCAGGACCGGCTCGCGATCGCCGAGGCGTCGGAGGCGCTGCGGTTCGCCGCGGGCAACTTCTACGTCAACGACAAGCCGACGGGCGCGGTGGTCGGCCAGCAGCCGTTCGGCGGCGGGCGGGCGTCGGGGACGAACGACAAGGCCGGGTCGCTGCACAACCTGCTGCGCTGGGTCAGCCCGCGCACGATCAAGGAGACGTTCGTGCCCGCCACGCGGTCGGCCCACCCGCACCAGGGGTGAAAGCGGCGGGACCGGGGAACCCGCCGCTCGTGACGGTCACCACATCGGGACGGGCGGTGTCGCCGCTGCAGGACCTTGCCCGCAAGGCCCTCGGCGCCACCCTGCTGCTCACCGGCACCGCCCACCTGACGTTCGCGCGCCGGGAGTTCCGGGTCCAGGTCCCGCCGTGGGTCCCGGTGGACCCGGACGCGGTGGTCCTGGCCTCCGGCGTCGTGGAGCTCGCCGCGGGCGGCGCGGCGCTGGCGCTGCCCCGGCAGCGGGTCCTCGTCGGCCGGCTCCTGGCCGCGCTCTTCGTCGCGGTGTTCCCGGGCAACGTGGCGCAGTACACCGAGCGGCGCGACGGCTTCGGCCTCGACACCGACGCGAAGCGGATGGTCCGCCTGTGGCTTCAGCCGCTCCTCGTGGCGTGGGCGCTGTGGTCGACCGGCGCCCTGCCCCGCCGCAAGGGCTGAGCCGACTCGCCGTCCCGCGAGTCGGCACGTTCCGGCGCGCGAGTCGGCACGTTCAGGCGCGCGAGTCGGCACGTTCAGGCGCGCGAGTCGGCACGTTCAGGCGCGCGAACGTGCCGTCGCGGTCGCACGAACCCGGGGACGGGCGCCGAAGCCGACGACGAGGCCGACGGCGACGAGGGCGACGCCCGCCCACACCGGCGGGGCCGGGACGGGGCCGCCGAGCAGCACCCCGCCGGCCGCGGCGGCCATCGGCGCCACGCCGGTGAACAGCCCGGCGCGGTCGGCTCCGATCCGCGTGACGGCGGTGTACCAGAGCAGGAACGCCAGGGCCGTGACGACGACCGCGAGGTGGGCGGCGGCGAGCAGGTCGCGGGCGTCGAGCGTCGTGACGGCAGCCGGACCCTCGACGACCACCCCGAGCAGGGCCAGGGCGACGGCGGCGATCCCGACGGCGTACTGCGACACCGCCCACGCGCCGAGCCGGCCGAGCACCGGCACGGCGAGCAGGGTGAACGCCACCTCGCAGGCCAGCACCACGGCCGCCCAGCCGAGCCCGGCGGCGTCCGTGCGCCCGCCCCCGGAGACGAGCGCCGCCCCGACCGACACGACGGCGGCCCCGAGCACGACCGCCGGCGCGGGCCGGGCGCGGGCGGCGAGCGGGCCGGCGACGGCGAGCACCAGCGGCACCGCGGCCACCGCCACCGCGATCACCGCGGGCTCGGCGTGGGCCACCCCGCGCACGACGCCCACGTTGAACAGCACCAGCCCGGTCGCGGCGACCCCGCCCACCCAGGCCCACTCGCGCCCGCGGGGGCGCGGCGGGCGCCGGCCGGTCAGCCGCGCGAGGACGGCCAGCAGCACCGCTGCGAGGGCGTAGCGGACCGCCTGCAGGGTGAACAGGGGCGCGCCGGTGATCGTCGTGGACACGGCGACGGAGCTGCCGACGCAGACCATGGCGGCGGTGGCGAGCGCCGCACCGGAGCGCAGGGGAGCCATGCCGCCCACCGTGCGCCAGGCTTGGCCCGTGATCCAGGGCCAAGTCGAGGGCACGCCGCAGGACCAAGCCGCCCAGGACCGAGCCGCCCAGGACCGAGCCGGGGAGCGCGGAACCGGTCGGGGCGCGGACTTCCTGCAGCTCGACCCGTCGGCGGCCCGACACGGGCTCGCGGACTGGCTCACGGCCGCGCTGCGCGACGCCGTCGCGGACGGGCGACTCGGCCGGGGCGACCGGCTCCCGGCCACCCGGGTACTGGCCGAGCAGCTCGGCGTCTCGCGCGGGGTCGTCGTCGACGCCTACCGCCGGCTGACGGACGAGGGCCTGCTGCGCGGGCGCCGCGGCGGTGGCACGACCGTGCTGGCCGACCCCCCGGCCCCCGTCGCGGCCCCGGCCGAGCCCGCGACCCCGCCGGCCCGCATCGACCTGCGCCCAGGCGTCCCGGACCTCTCGGCGTTCCCCCGCCAGGCCTGGCTGCGGGCCGAGCGCGCCGCCCTGGCCCGCACCCCCGACGCGGCACTGGGCTACGGCGACCCGCGCGGTACCCCCGAGCTGCGGACGGCGCTCGCGGGGTGGCTGGCCCGCTCGCGCGGGGTACGGGCCGACCCGTCGACGATCGTGGTGGTCGGCGGCGTCGCCCAGGGGTTGGCGCTGCTCGCGCAGGTGCTCGTGGGCCGGGCCGCCACCCCCGGCGTCGCGCACGGTCCGCACCCGGTCCCGCGGACCCCGGTCCTCCCGAGGCGCGGGGTCGCGACCGTCGGCTACGAGGACCCGGGCTCGCGCGGCACCCGCGATCAGCTCGAACGGTGGGACGTGCGGCTGGTCCCCGTGCCGGTCGACGGCCTGGGCCTCGACGTGGACGCGCTCGCCGCCACCGGGGCCGGGGCGGTGTTCGTGACGCCGGCCCACCAGTTCCCGACCGGCGTCGTCCTCGCCCCGCAGCGCCGCCGCGCGCTGCTCGACTGGGCGCGCGCCGCGCCCGGGGAGCGCCTGGTGATCGAGGACGACTACGACGCCGAGCACCGCTACGACCGCGCCCCGGTCGCCGCCCTGGCCGCCCAGGCCCCCGAGCACGTCGTGCACCTCGGCAGCGTGTCGAAGACGCTCGCCCCCGCGCTGCGCCTGGGCTGGGTCGTGGCGCCCCCGTCCGTGCGCGAGGAGCTGGTGGTGCGCAAGCAGTGGTCCGACATCACCAGCCCCGCGCTCGGCCAGCTCGCCCTGGCCGAGCTGATCACCTCCGGCGCCTTCGAACGCCACCTG
>DASVUG010000042.1:0-5859 GCA_036387155.1 Pseudonocardia sp.
GCAGCACCCGCGCCCGGGCCACCACCGACGCCGTCACCACCTGCGGGACCGCCGACAGCGCGGCCAGCGCCAGCGCCCAGGACCCGCGCTCCGCGTAGGCCGGCCCGAACAGCCACAGCACCGGGTACGCCCCCACCGCCAGCACCGCCGCCGCCGGCACCACGAGCTGGAGCGACCGGCGCACCATGGACCGCCGGGCTTCCTCGGCCCGCCCGGGGTCGCCCGCGGTGTGCGCGATCATCGACTGGCCCATCCCCGACGGCACCAGGTACAGCGCGATCGCCATCGTCCAGACGACGCCGTACACCGCGGCGTCCTCGGCGCCGAGCCGCGCCAGCACCAGCGCCGGGACGCCGTACATCGCCAGCTGCCACAGCACGGCGCCCGCGTAGTCGCTGCGGACGAACCGGGCCACGGCACGCCAGCGCAGCGGCTCGACCGGCCCGCCGTCGCCCACCCGTGGGACCACCCGGACGAACAGCCACGCGTTCACCGCCACCACGACCGCGACCGTCGCCAGCAGCCACGACCCGGCGATCCCGCCGGCGTACCCGACGCCGACCGCGGCGCCGAGCAGGCCGAGCTTCGCCACGGCGAACACCAGGTTCTCCAGCGGGACGACGGTGGCCCGGCCCAGCGCCGTCAGCAGGTAGTCCTGCATGGTGAACACCGCCCACACCGGCGTCGCGACGGCGAAGAACACCAGCAGCGGCCCGTGCCCGACCGCCGCGGCCATCTCCGGCGCCCACGTCCGCGCCCCCGCGGCGTACCCGAGCCCGACCAGCGCCGCCACCGCACCCGCGACGCCGTAGCAGACCAGCACCAGCCGCCGCAGCGCCCGCCCGGCCACCGGCCCGAACCGCAGCAGCGCCTGGGTCAGGTTCAGGTGCGCGACGCCACCGAGCAGCTGCATCGTCGACAGCGCCACGGAGTTGACCCCGACGGTGGCGGGCTCGAACAGCCGCGCCGCGACCACCCAGTACAGCAGCCCGACCGCCGAGGTCAGCCCGGAGCTCGCCACCAGCGCCAGCCCGTCGCGGTGCACCGGGTTCACCCGCCGCACCAGCCCGGGCAGGGCCCGCGCCCGCGACGGCGCCCGCTCCACCGGCGGCGCGGCCGCCCCTCCGTCCACCGGCACGGGCGGGAGCGTAACGACGCCCGCCGGGCGCGGGAGGCCGCGGGGGCCCGCCGGGGGGCTGCGTCGGCCCGGTCGCGGTGGCAGCATCCCGGCCATGGCCGCACCCACCGACACCGGCAGCGCCCCCACCCCCACCGACGGCACCCCGACCGACGGCGCCCGCCGCGAGCGCGCCGTCCTCGACGCCGTCCCCACCGGCCTGTTCGTCGGCGGCCGCTGGCGCGAGGCCGCGTCCGGCGCCACGCTGCCCGTCGACGACCCCGCCACCGGCGCGACGCTGGTCGAGGTCAGCGACGCCGGGCCGCAGGACGGGGCGGCCGCGCTCGACGCCGCCGTGGCCGCGCAGCCCGGGTTCGCCGCGATGGCGCCGCGGGAGCGCGGGGAGATCCTGCGCCGCGCCTACGAGCTGATGACGGCCCGCGCCGACGACCTCGCGCTGCTCATGACCCTGGAGATGGGCAAGCCGCTCGCCGAGTCGAAGGGCGAGATCGCCTACGCGGCGGAGTTCTTCCGCTGGTTCGCCGAGGAGGCCGTCCGCATCGACGGGCAGTACGCGGTCGCCCCGAACGGGGCGAGCCGCTTCCTGGTGATGCGCCAGCCCGTCGGGGTGTGCCTGCTGATCACCCCGTGGAACTTCCCCGCCGCCATGGGCACCCGCAAGATCGGCCCCGCCGTCGCCGCCGGCTGCACGATGGTGCTCAAGCCCGCCCAGCAGACCCCGCTGTCCATGCACGCCCTCGCCGCGATCCTCGCCGAGGCCGGCCTGCCCGACGGCGTGCTCAACATCGTCACCACCGGCTCCGCCGGGCAGGTGATGGAGCCGCTGATCCGCGACGGCCGCGCCCGCAAGCTGTCGTTCACCGGGTCGACCGGGGTCGGGCGGCGGCTGCTGGAGCAGGCCGCGGACAAGGTGCTGCGCACCTCGATGGAGCTGGGCGGCAACGCCCCGTTCCTCGTCTTCGCCGACGCCGACCTCGACGCCGCCGTCGACGGGGCCATGACGGCCAAGATGCGCAACATGGGCGAGGCGTGCACCGCGGCGAACCGCTTCCTCGTGCACCGCTCGGTCGCCGACGCCTTCGCCGTCAGGCTCGCCGAGCGGATGGAGGCCCTGCGGGTCGGGCGCGGCACCGACGACGGCGTGCAGGTCGGACCGCTGGTCGACGCGCCGAACCGGGACAAGGTCGTCGAGCTCGTCGGCGACGCCGTCGACCGCGGGGCGACCGTGCGCGTCGGCGGCGGTCCCGTCGACGGGCCCGGGTTCTTCTACCGGCCCACCGTGCTCACCGACGTCCCGCTCGCCGCCCGGCTCACCAAGGAGGAGATCTTCGGCCCCGTCGCCCCGATCAGCGTCTTCGACAGCGACGACGAGGCCGTCGCCGCCGCCAACGACACCGAGTTCGGCCTGGTCAGCTACCTCTACACGGAGAACCTGCGGCGGGCGCTGCGGGTGGGTGAGGGCCTGGAGTCCGGCATGATCGGGCTCAACACCGGCCTGGTGTCGAACCCGGCGGCGCCGTTCGGCGGGATCAAGCAGTCCGGGCTGGGCCGCGAGGGCGGCGCGCAGGGCATCGAGGAGTACCTCGAGACCAAGTACGTGGCGATCGGGCTGGGCTGACGTCCGCCCCGTCCGGTCCGGCTGCCGGGGAGCGCCGGACCGGCCACCCCGCCGCCGGCGCCCCTAGTCGTCCTGGTCCTTGCGGGTCGTGGTGGCGGCGGCCGCCGGCGCCGAGCTGCGCGCGGCGGCGCTCGTCCGCGTCGCCGCGGCGCTGCCCGAGGCGGTGGCCGACGCCGCCGGCGGCGCCGTCGAGGCCGGGGGGCGGACGACGCGGGGCGCCGGCCGGGCCCGGGTGCGCGGCGGGGCGGGCGCCGGCGGGCGGGCGGACGGCTCCGGGGTCGGGGCGACCGCCGGCACCGGGACGGCCACGAGGGCCGGGTCGGGGGCGGGGGCGGCCCCCGCCGCGGCGGCGTCGGCAGCCGCGTCGGCCGCGTCCTCGGCAGCCGCGGCGGCGGCGTTCGCCGCGTCCTCCAGCGCCTGGGCCTCCTTCGGGTGGGTGACGAGGTACGCCAGCTGCGCGCCGCCGTTCGCCGTCACCAGCCCGGCCACCAGCGCCGCGGACGCCACGCACGCCGTCGTCAGCACCGTGACCTTGACCGGCGTGCGCCCCAGCCGGGCGTACCCGGTCTCCACGATCCACGCCCGCACGCCGAGCAGCACCAGCAGCAGCCCCAGCGCCGACCACGCCCAGCCGTCGGCGCTCACCGCGCACCCACCGCGCGCCCACCCGGTGCGGTCGCGGCCGCCGCCGCGGCCCCCAGCGCGACCACGAGCCCGGCCACGGTCAGTTCCCGCCGCCGGACACGGCCGGCGCCCCGGCCGGCCCGACCACCGTCGGGGTGCTGCGGATCAGCACCACGTCGAAGCCGTGCTGGTAGCGGATCGAGTACTGCCCCGACGCCACCAGCTTGTCGATCACCTGACGTGACCAGCCCGGCGCCCGGTTGTCCAGCACCACGCCCATCTTCTCGATGGAGGTGTAGACCAGCACGACGTCGGGCTCGTCGTCGGTGACGCACTGGACGTAGTCGTCGACGGTCTTGCGCGCGCCGTCGCTGCACGAGTCGGGTTCGCCGCCGCGCTCGTAGAGCCCGACGCCCTCCATCGCGTACGGGCCCGTGTCGTCGAGCGGGACGATCTTGGCGGGGGGTGGGGTCTCGGCGAACGCCGCACGGGTCATCACGACGTCCTCGGCCGTGACGAGCATGTACGCGTCGTTGCCGCCGCGGATGAGCACCAGCACCGGGAACAGCAGCAGCATCCCGACGGCGAGCAGCCGCTCCCGGCGCCGCCGCCGCTCCGGCCGGCGCCGCACGAAGGACCGCAGCGCGTCCGTGCCCAGGATCGTCAGCACCGGCAGCCCGTACAGGACGATCCGCAGGAACACCTCGCCGCCGTAGCCCTGCGTCGCGAACGCCATCGGCACGACCGCCAGGAAGATCGGCACGAGGTCGCGGCGGCGGCGCCAGTACACCCACGCGCCGGCGATCGCCAGCAGCCACGTCAGCCCCGGCACCGCGATCCGCAGCAGCTTGACCGCGACCTGCCCGATGTCGCCGGTCAGCCGGTCGAGGATCCCCAGCTTCAGCGCGCCGTCGTCCGCGTCGCTGCCCAGCAGCAGGCTGATCTGGGTGGTCCAGAAGTCGCGGGTGCCCACGACGAAGTACACCGTCAGGACGACGACGGCCACGACGACCAGCCCGCGCCCGCGGAACCGCCCGACGACGGCCAGCAGCGCCAGCTGCCCGATGATCGCGAACGGGGTGAGCTGGTGCTCCGCGACCAGCGCGATCAGGCACAGCGCCGCGCAGGAGTAGACGAGCAGCAGCTGGCGCGGCGGCAGCGTCGGCCGGTTCGGCGGGGTCAGCGCGGCGACCAGCCAGCGCCGTGGCAGCGACAGCCGCGGCACCCCGGGGTGCGGCGGCGGCCAGCCGGGCACGCCCGCGGCGTCGGTGCGGCGGGTGGCCAGCGGGCCGAGGGCGAAGGTCAGCACCGTCAGCATCAGCACGATGCCCTCGGCCTGCGGCGAGAAGTAGTCCTGCTCGATCCAGTTCAGGCCCACGAACAGCCACGCCGCGACCCACGGCGCCCGGGTGCCGCCGAGCATCGACCGCGCCAGCGCGTAGACCCCGGTGGTCCACACCAGCACCACCACGGGGGGGAACCAGCGCAGCACCGCGTCCAGGTTCGTGGCGCCGGCGGCGTCGCGGAACCACGCCCACTGGGCGAAGAACGCCGGCCAGAAGAAGCGGGCGTCGACGTTGTCGGGCGGCACCCCGTGGCCGGCGAGCGCGTCGACGAACCCGGCGATGACGTAGGAGGTGGTGAAGCGGGCCACCGGCTGCACCACCGACGGCATCCCCGTGCTGCAGAGGACCAGCACGGCGGTGGCGGCGGCGAGCACGGGGATGCGCGGCCGCGGCGCGCGCAGCTCCGCCACGCACCCCAGCACCGCGCAGCACAGCGACGCCCACGCCGCCGGTCCCAGGACCTTCGCCAGACCCCAGCCGTCGAGCGCGTCCAGGTCGGTGGTCGCGGCCGCGACGGGGAGCAGCGCGACCGCGAGCACCAGCAGCAGCGGCGCCGCGCGCCACCGCCACGCCGCGGCGGGACCGTCGGCGTCGGCGTCGGCGTCGGTGGCCGACGGCGTCGACCCGGTCGACGCCGCGGTCGACCGGGGCAGCAGCGCCGTGCGGTCCTCCGGGGCGTCGACGCGGTCCCCGGCCCGGGCCCCGGTCCGCCACGGCGCGCGCTGGACCACCGTCGCGGCACCGCTCGCGCGGCCGGCGCGGAGCAGGGCGGTCTCGTCGTTCGACGCGGGAGGGGGCGCCGGCGGGGGTTCCGCCGGACCGGGAGGTGGGGGACCGGGGGGCGGGGTGCCGCGGCGCGGGACACCGGGGCGCTGCGGGCCCACCCGCGGGGGCCCCCCACCCGGACGCCGCTCCCCCGGGTGCCGGGTGCCGGTCGTGGTCACGGCAACCCCGCTCCGGGGCGCGGCGCCGGACGCCTGCGGAACGGGGGCGCGCCGGACGGGGAGCTCACCGGCTCGGTCACGGCACCTCCCTGACGTCGTCCCCCGGTGCCGGCCCGGCGGACGACGGACGGGTACGGCTGCGGTGCACGCTACCGACCACGTCGAGCAGCGCATCGCGACGGGCCGGCC